>NZ_JBSGBK010000155.1:0-9712 GCF_053601215.1 Amycolatopsis sp. NPDC004772 | reverse complement strand
GGGCCGTTGGGGTCCGTCCCCGAGCGCCGGACGCCCCCCTGTGGGGGGGGCGGCCTTCCGTGCGTCCAGAAGCCTCAGTCGGCCACCGGGGCCAGCTTGCCGGCCTCCCAGGCCGCTCGGCGCTCGGCCTGCAGCACCGGGTCCGCGACCGGCGCCGCCGACAGCAGGCGCTTCGTGTACTCCTGCTGCGGCGAGTGCAGCACCTGGTCACGGGTGCCGACCTCGACGAGCTTGCCGTGCTGCATCACCGCGACGCGGTCGGCCAGGAGGTCGACCACCGCGAGGTCGTGGCTGATGAACAGGCACGCGAACTGCAGCGACTGCTGCAGGTCCAGGAACAGGTCCAGGACACGGGCCTGCACCGACACGTCCAGCGCCGACGTCGGCTCGTCCGCGATCAGCAGCGCCGGGTCGAGGGACAGCGCGCGGGCGATCGCCACGCGCTGGCGCTGGCCGCCGGACAGCTCGTGCGGGTAGCGGTTCATGTAGTGCCCGCCCAGCTCGACCTTGTCGAGCAGCGACCGGACCCGGGCGGACAGCTCCTTGCCGGACAGCACCTTGTGCAGCACCATCGGCTCGGCGATCGACTCGCCGATCGTCATCTTCGGGTCCAGCGTCGACGCCGGGTCCTGGAACACGATCGAGAAGTACCGGCGAAGCGGGCGAAGCTCCTTCGCCGACATCTTCGTGATGTCCTTGCCCGCGATGGACACCGTGCCCTCGGTCGGGTCGAGCAGGCGGATCGCGCAGCGGCCGACCGTCGACTTGCCCGAACCGGACTCGCCCACCAGGCCGACGATCTCGCCCTTGGCGATGGTCAGCGAGACGTCGTCGACCGCGCGGTTCTTGCCCTGGCCGCGACGGCCGGGGTACTCGAGCACCAGGTTCTTGATCTCCAGGGCCGGCGCGGCCTCCTCGATCACGGCCTCGAGCTCTTCGTCCGCCAGCCGGATCTCCTCGGCGATCTTGGCCGCCTCGGTGCTGTCGCTGGCGATGCCGGCGTCGTCGAGCAGGCGGCGCCCCTCGGGACGCTGGCCGAGCACCGGCACCGCGGCCAGCAGCCGCCGGGTGTAGTCCTCCTTCGGCGACGCGAACAGCTCGCGCACCGGCGCCTCTTCGACGATCTCGCCCTGGTACATCACGATCACGCGGTCGGCCATGTCGGCGACGACGCCCATGTCGTGGGTGATCAGCACGATCGCCGTGTCCAGGGTGTCCCGCAGCTTGCGCAGCAGGCCCAGGATCTCGGCCTGGACGGTGACGTCCAGCGCCGTGGTCGGCTCGTCGGCGATGATCACCTTCGGGTCGCACGCGATCGCCATGGCGATGACGACGCGCTGCCGCAGGCCGCCCGAGAGCTGGTGCGGGTACTGCTTGAACCGCAGCTCGGGGTTCGGGATGCCGACCATGTCGAGCAGCTCGACCGCGCGCTTGTCCGCGGCGTCCTTGGCGATGTCGAGGTGGGACCGCAGGGCCTCGCGCAGCTGCCAGCCGACCGTGTAGACCGGGTTCAGCGCCGTCATCGGCTCCTGGAAGATCATCGCGACCTGGTTGCCGCGGATCTTCTGCATGTCCTTCTCTTTGAGATCCGCCAGGTTGCGCTCGCCGAGGCGCAGCTCGCCGGCGATCCGGCTGGTCTTGGGCAGCAGGCCCAGCACCGACATCGACGTGACGGACTTGCCGGACCCGGACTCCCCGACCACGGCGACGATCTCGCCGGGCTGCACGTCGAACCCGATGCCCTTGACGGCGTTCACGACGCCGTCCTCGGTCTGGAACGACACGCTGAGGTCGGAAATGGACAGGACCGATCCTGACACGCCGGCGACGTCCGCCGAAGTTGCTTCAGTGCTCACCAGATGCCCTTCGTGGGGGTACAGACGGTCACGACGCGGCGGTCGCGACTCGCGCGAGGATAACCGAGGGTGTCCCCGACGAAGGTCGGAGCACGGGAATTACGCTCAACCCGTGATCTCCCCGGTATCCCGACGGCTGCTGTTCGTCCACGCCCATCCCGACGACGAAAGCATCACCACCGGCGCCTCGATCGCACGATACGCCGCCGAAGGCGCCGAGGTGACCGTGGTGACCTGCACGCTGGGTGAGGAAGGCGAGGTCATGGCCGGCCTGCCCGAGCTGGCCGGGCTGGGCGCCTGGGCCGCCGACCAGCTGGGCGGCTACCGCGTCGCCGAGCTGAAGGCCGCTTGCGCCGCGCTGGGCGTGTCGCGGCACCGCTACCTGGGCGGGCTCGGCCGGTGGCGCGATTCGGGCATGGCGGGCACGCCGTCGGCGTCGCACCCGCGGGCGTTCACCGGCGGCAGCATCGACGAGCAGGCCGCGCAGCTGGCGAAGCTCATCGACGAGGTGCGGCCCCAGGTCGTCGTCACCTACGACGCCTTCGGCGGCTACGGCCACCCCGACCACATCCGCGCCCACGAGATCACCATGGCCGCGGCGCCGCGGGCGGAGTCGGTGGAGCGGGTCTTCCACACGGTCGCGTCGCGGGACGCGGTGCGCGCCGGGCTGGCCGCGCTGCGTGAGCACGACACCGTGTTCACCGTCCCGGACGACGACGAGCTGCCCGCGACGCCCGACGAAGAGATCACGACGGTGCTCGACGTCGCCGCGTACCTCCCGGCGAAGCTGGCGGCCCTGCGCGCCCACGCGACACAGCTCACCGTGGTCGACGACAGCCTCCCGTACTTCGCGCTCACGAACGAGCTCGCCCAGCCGATCCTCGGGCGCGACTTCTTCGTCCTGGCGCACGGCCCGGCCGAGGGCGCGGCGGACGACCTGTTCGGCGGGCTGTGACCGTGGAGGAGCGGCTGACGCTCGAGCGGGGGCTGCTGCTCGCGCTGCTCGTCGTCGACACCGTGCTGCTCGCTCTGCTGGAGCTGTTCTTCCTGCCGCTGCGGATCGGTGTGGTCCCGCTGCCGGTGACGGTGCTCGTAAGCGCCGTCACCACGCCGTGGCTGGTGTGGGCCACGGCGAAGCTGGTGCGGCCCGGGCTTTCGTGGGTACCCCTGGCCGTGTGGGTGCTCGTCGTGTTCGGGGTCGGGATGCTGGGCCCGGGCGGTGACCTGGTGCTGATCCAGGACTGGCGGGCGTTGCTGCTGCTCGGCGCGAGCGCGCTGCCGGGCGCGATGGTGCTGGGCGGCGCACCGCGCCGGGCGGGAAGGGGACCGGGACGTGGCTGAGGCGATCTCCGACAAGCACGTCGTGGCGGTGCTGCGGCCGTTCGTGCGGGCGTGCGGGCCGATGCTGGACGCGCTGCGCGAGTCCGACCCGTTCGGGCTGCAGGCGCGGGCGTCGGAGGACCTGGCCGAGGTCGAGTCGGGGCTGAAGGCGAAGCTGATCCACGGCGTGACGTCGGTGAAGGTCCCGGGCACGGCGGCGTGGGCGCGGATGACCGGCTACGACCGGTCGAGCTGGTGGATGAACCGCGTCGGCCGCTTCACGGCGCTGCTGACGTCGATCCCCGGCCTGGGCGGCGCGCTGGCCGACCGCCTGCCGGTCCAGGACACGCTCGGCGCGGCGTCCCAGGGCCTGCTGCTGTGCGCGATCGCGGGCGAGTACGGGGTGACCGACGTCGGCACGAGGGTGCGGCTCATCGCGTGGGTCCTCTTCGAGCGCGACATCGACCCGGACCTGGCGGCGGGCAAGCACGCGGAGCACGACGAAGCCGCGGAGGCGGACGAAGCGGCGAAGCTGACCGAGGAACTGAGGGCGTCGGAGAAGAAGCACGGCAAGGCCACGGTGAAGGCGGCGGGCCGGACGTTGTGGCGGCTGGGCCGCGGGCTGCTGGGGATCACCGAGGAGCTGGAGAAGCGGCCGCGCGGCAATCTCTTCCACCGGGCGCTGGGCATGCTGCCGGTCGTCGGGGCGGCGGGGGACTACCTCGGCGAGCGGTCGGGCCTGCGCGTGGTCTGGAAGCGGGCGCACGTCTGGCTGACCGAGCACCGGACTCCGTAACAACGCCGGTCGCGGCGCCGACTCTGGCCACGCCCGGCGCACCGGCGCCGGTTCCGGCGGCCGGAAGGACAACAAACCGTGACCATTTCCGACGGGCAGATCGTGGCCGTGCTGCGGCCGTTCGTGCGGGCCTGCGGGCCCGTGCTCGACTCGCTGCGGGACGCCGATCCGTTCGGGCTCCAGGCGCGCGGCGCGGAGGACCTCGCCGGCGTCGAGTCCGGCCTGAAGGCGAAGCTCGTCAACGGGGTGACGTCGGTGAAGATGCCCGGCACGGACGCGTGGGCGCGGATGACCGGCCACGAGCGGTCGAGCTGGTGGATGAACCGCGTCGGCCGGTTCGCGGCGGTGCTGACCGCGGTGCCCGGCCTTGGCGGCGCGCTCGCCGACCGGGTACCGGTGCAGGACACCGTCGGCGCGGCGTCGCAAGGACTGCTGCTGTGCGCCATCGCCGGGGAATACGGCGTCACGGACGTCGGCACCCGCGTGCGGCTGATCGCCTGGGTGCTGTTCGGCCGGGACCTCCCGCCCGGGCTCGCCGCCGGCCACGACGAAGCCGCCGAGGCCGGGGCCACCGCCCGGCTGACCGAAGACCTCGCCGCGTCGGAACGCAAGCACGGCAAGGCAACCGTCGGTGCCGCCGCGGGCACGCTGTGGCGGCTCGGCCGGAGCCTGCGCGAACTCACCGAAGAGCTCGAAAAGCGGCCGCGCGGGCGGTTCCTGCACCGTGCGATCGGCAAGGTGCCGGTCGTCGGCGTCGCGGGCAGCTACCTGAGCGAGCGGTCGGGACTGCGGGAAGCCTGGCAGCGCGCGCACGGCTGGCTGACCGAGCACGCGCCGGCTCCGCGCTGATCATTCCCGCGCGGAGCCCACAGCAAACCTCAGTTCCAGAACTGGAACACGCTGAAGCCGATCTTCGCGCCGTCGACGTACCCGCCGAAGGCGTTGAAGATGGCGTACGAGCCGTCCCACAGCGCGTTGTTCGCCGGGCGGAAGAACCACAGGAGCGCGAACAGGATGATCGGCGCCCACGGCCGGACCTGCGCGCCGAGTTCACGCGCCCGCGGCGGCAGGTACGGCTCGATCGCGCCCCAGCCGTCGAGGCCCGGGATCGGGAGGATGTTGAGCAGGAACGTCACCACCTGCAGCAGCGCCAGGTAGGACATCGCGATCACGAGCCCGCCCGCCATCGGCACCAGCGCGACCACCAGCGCCAGGGCCGCGCCGACCGCGAGGTTGCTCAGCGGCCCGGCCAGCGACACCCACGACGACGTCCCGCGCGAGCGCAGCGCCCCGCGGTTGATCCAGACCGCGCCGCCCGGCAGCGGGATGCCGCCGATGATGAGGAAGATCAGCGGCAGGATGATCGACAGGACGGGGTCGGTGTACTTCCGGACGTCCAGCGTCAGGTAACCCTTGTGGGCGACGCTGTAGTCCCCGCCGCGGTAGGCGACCATCGCGTGCCCGAACTCGTGCAGCGACAGCGACGCCACCCAGCCGGCGGCGACGAAGATCACCACGCCCGCGATGAGCAGCGGGTCGCGGTCGCGGACGAAAACGGTGTTGATGTCACCGAACGCGGCCATGGCGCCACCGGCGACGGTGAGCGCGAGGATGCCGAGGAAGACCGGGCTGGGGCGCACTGCTGACTTCTGCACGTGCTCCAGTCTTCCGTATGCCCGGTGTGAAGTTACCGGCGTGTCCCCTTGCGCGATCGGGCCGGAACGTCCCCCGAACTCGCTACTCCGCTTGACCTGACCGCACTACACGGGTGTAATCACAGTGATGTCATTCGCCGCCGAGAGGGGACGGCGAGTGTCGTTTCACCACCGCCAGCCTGGGGAGTGCTAGGGAGCGAGGAGGCGGACGTGCGGTTGGAAGCCGATGGGAAGGAATGGGGGCACGTCATGGGTTGGGGCGAGATCCCGGAGCAGGCTCTGGGAGATCTCACCGAGCTCATCGATGCCACCGAAGAAGAGCAGGATTGGCAGGAACGCGCCCTGTGCGCGCAGACGGACCCGGAGGCGTTCTTCCCCGAGAAGGGCGGCTCCACCAGGGAAGCCAAGCGGATCTGCCTGGGCTGCGAGGTCAAGGACGAGTGCCTTGAGTACGCACTGGCCCACGACGAGCGCTTCGGCATCTGGGGCGGTCTGTCCGAGCGGGAGCGCCGCAAGCTGAAGAAACGCGCAGTCTGAGCGGGAATCACCGGTGATGCTCGGCGTCACCGGTGATTCGCCGTGGTGGACAGACGTGGGTTCACCATCGGGTGACGGACCGGGGCCGTAGGGTGGCCGCACCGACTCCCCGCCTGATCTGGAGCGTTCGTTGCCCCGCACCGCCGCGCCGACCGTCCCGCGCACCGCGCCCGTTCTGGCCATTGTGGTCTGTCACGACGGCGAAAACTGGCTGCCGCTGGCGCTTTCCGCGTTGCGCCGCAGCAGCGTCCGGCCCCGGCACGTGCTCGCCGTGGACACCGGGTCCACCGACGCGACCCCGCGGCTGCTCGCCGAAGCGGCCGAGGACCCGGGGCTCGATTCTTCCCCCGTGCTGTCCGGGGTCATCACACTGTCGAGTGAAACCGGCTTCGCGGCCGCGGTCGCCGAAGCCGTCGCGCACGCCACCGAGCGCTGGGGTGACCCCGGTTCCTGGCTGTGGCTGCTGCACGACGACTGCGCGCCCGAACCCGACTGCCTCGAACAACTCCTGACCGTGGCGACGAAGGAACCGTCGGCCACCGTGCTCGGTTCGCTCGGTCTCGACTGGACCGATCCGCGGCTGATCGTCGAAGCCGGCCTGTCCACCGACGCCTCCGGGCACCGCCAGCAGGTCGCCACGACCGGCGAGGACCCCCTGGAAGTGCTCGCCGTGCCGAGTGCGGGCTCGCTCGTGCGCCGCGACGCCTGGGACGCCCTCGGCGGCTTCGACCCCGATTTCCCGTTGCTGCGCGAGGATCTCGACTTCGGCTGGCGCGCGAACGCGGCCGGCGGGATGGTGCTGTCCGTGCCGCTCGCCCGGGTCCGCCACGCCCGCGCGGTGACCACCGGACGGCGTCCGGCGGACGTGCTCCCCGGCGCCCTGCCCGCCGCGAACCGCGCCCACGGGCTGCGCGTGTTCCTGGTGAACTGCTCGCCGTTTTCCTTCTGGCTCGGCATGATCCGGCTCCCGCTGCTGGCGGTGCTGCGCGCGCTGGCCTTCGTCCTGCTGCGCCGCACCGGGGAAGCGCGGGCCGAGTTCGCCGCCGTCGCGTACCTCCTCAGTGGACGCGGCGGATTGCGCGCCGCCCGCGCTCGCCGACGGCGGAATCCGCGGCCGGGCACGGTTCGCGGGCTCTTCACCGGACGCTGGACACGGCTGCGCAACGCCGTCCGCGCCGGCGTCGTCGGCCTGGTGCGCCGCGGCGTCGAGAACGACGTCGCGCTCGGCCGGGTCCCCGAGACGGTCGAACCCGAGTCGGCGTGGGTGACGCCCGAAGCGCTCGACGCCCGCGAGAACCGCCCGGTCGGCCCGGACGCGCTGCCCGCCGGCGCGCTGCGCGGCGTCGGCTCGCGCGGGTCCGGGCTGCGCCGTCCGGGCACGCTCGTCGCCGTGGCGCTGCCGGAAACCCCGGCGCCGGCGGTCGAAGCCGCCGCCGAAGACGCTCCCGAAGCCGAAGAGCCGGACCCCGAACTCGTCTTCGTCGAGGTGAACCGCCGCCGCGTACTGGCGGCGACGATCTTCGCGCCGCCCGTGGTCCTGCTCGTCGTCCTGACCGCGCTCGGCCTGGTCGTCAACCGCGCCCGGCTCGGCCTCGACCTCTTCGGCGGCAAGCTGCTCCCGGTCGGCGGGCTGGGGGAGCTCTGGACGTCGTACCTGACACCGTGGCACGCGATCGCGGGCGGCACCGGCGCGCCGACGTCGGCCGCCGTGCCGGTGCTCGGCACGCTGGGCGCGGTGTTCACGCCGATCGGCGGGCCCGCCGCGCTGGTGGCGATCCTCCTCATCGGCGACATTCCTCTATCCGCGTTGAGCGCGTACGCGGCGACGAGGCGGCTGCGCGTGCGCCGCTGGGTCCGCGCGGTCGTCGCGGCGACGTACGCGCTGCTGCCGGCCGCGACGGCCGGCGTGGCCCAGGGCCGCCTCGACGTCGTCGTGGTGCACCTGGTGCTGCCGCTGGTGGCCGCGGGCATCGCCGGGCTGCTCGTGCACGCGGACACGCGCTGGCTGCACATCTCCGCGCTGTCGGCGTTCGGGGTCGCGCTGCTCGGCGCGTTTTCGCCGCTGGCGCACGGCCTCGCGCTGGCGGGCCTGCTGATCGGGTTCGTCGTGCTGCCCGCACCGACCGGGCTGGCGCGCCGGATCGCGTCGGTCGGGATCGTGGTGCTGCTGCCGCTGGCCCTGCTGCTGCCGTGGCCGACGGTGCTGCTGAAGCACCCGGAACTGCTCGTCCAGGGCCTCGGCGGAGCGGCCTCGCCGGTCTCCGGCACGGACCTCGCCGGCCTCGACCCGGGCGGCCCGGGAGCCTGGCCGATCGGCGTCGCGGTGATCGCGGCGGCCCTGGTGGCAGTGGTCGTCCGCCCGACGAAGCTCGCGGCCGGTGGGTTCGCGCTCGCGGCACTGGGCGCGGGCGGCCTGGTCCTGGTCCGCTTGGTGACGGCACCCCCGATGCAGGGCGGCGCGCCGGCGCACGGGTACGTGGGTGTGCCGCTGCTGATCGTCGGCGCCGGGCTGCTGTGGGTGGTGCTCGGATCGTGGCAGCGCGGCGGCACGGCCGCGGTCCCGGCGATATGGCTGCCGAAGGTGATGGCGGTGGCCGGCGCGGCGGTGTTCCTGGCCCTGGCGGCGGGCGCGGTGGTGGTCGGCTCGCAGGGGCCGCTGCGGGCGGGCGACCGGCCGTCGCTGGCCCCCGAGGTCTCGGCGGAGCTGGCGGCCTCCGGCCGATCGGTGCTCGACGTGGCCCAGGACGCAACGCGCCAGATCGCCGGCCGCCTCCCGCACTACGGCGACGACGAATTGGCCCCGACCCCGGGAACCCCGGCCCGCTTGGCGGCGTGGCGCAAGGCATTGGGCCAGGGAGACGCACCGGCGGTCCAGGGAGCCCTGGCGGCGGCCGCGGCGGCGGGCGTCCAGTTCGTGGTGCTCCCGCCCGGAGTCGACCCGCGGGCGTACGTACCGTTGGCGAAGGACCTGCTCTCGGTGGCGGCCCCGACCTCGGACGGCCGCGGCGTGCTCCGCCTGGTATCCCCGGCGGGCCAGGTGATCTTGATCTCCCCGGAACTGGCCAAGGCGGCGGTCACCGGAGGCGGCGCACCGGGCAACGCGCAGGGCGTGGCCCCGGTCCGGGCGGACCTCCCGGACGTGCGCGTCCGAGTATCGGAGGGACCAACGGGAAGGCTCCTGGTCCTGGCGGCCGAGCAGGAGCCGGGCTGGAAGGCAACGGTGGCCGGAAAACCGGTCCCGATCGTCCCGGCCTGGGGCCACCAGGTGGCGGTATCGGTACCGCAGGAGACGTCAGAGGTAACGGTGGAGTACCCGGGAACGGAGCGCAATCTGCTCCTGCTGGCCCAACTGGCGGCGGTGTTGTTCACGCTCTTGACGGCAGTCCCAGCCCGCTCGTAATCGAAGGAGCTGGGTGGTCATCCCGTCGCCTGAGGCCGTGAAATCGCTTTGAGCCGGGCCCGCAACCCACAGCGCGAGGCTGGGTGACGACGCGGGCTTGCGGGCCCGGCTCAAAGGGATGGGGGTGTTTGAGGGGGCGGGTTGTGGA
>NZ_JBSGBK010000154.1:0-10170 GCF_053601215.1 Amycolatopsis sp. NPDC004772 | reverse complement strand
TTCTCCTCTGTTTTGGGGTGTCTTATTTTTGGGGGTGGGTTGGTTTTTTGTTTTTGGGGGCCCCCAACCCCCCCCCCACACCCCCCCCCCCCCCGCCGCGGGAGGGGATCAGCGGGAGGTGTAGCGGCGCAGGCGGGCGACCAGGTCGACGGTCGGCAGGCCGCACAGCTCGGCCATGCGCTCGAGCGCGGGCAGGTCGAGGGCGACCTCGCCGCCGCCCTGGTCGCCGGCCTGCCGCAGCCGGTCCTCGGCCCAGCGCCGCAGCGGCAGCAGGTCGGCCGGGGCGTCGGCGACGACCTTGCGCAGGTCGACGCGGACCCGGCCGGGCTCGTCGAGGAACACCCGGCGGTGCACCTTGGCCAGCAGGTCCTGGGGGAGTTCGTCCATCGCGACGCACAGCTCGACCAGGCGCACGACGGAGCACTGTCTGGTGCCCAGTTCGTAGGTGGCCAGCGTCTGCAGCGAGATCTCGCTCTGCAGGTGCTGGTTCAGCTCCTTGCGCGTCCACCCCCGGCTGCGCCGGAGCTTGCGGAGCTCGTCTCCGAGGATCCGCTGGTACTCCTCAGCGTCGATCAGCACATCAATGTCCCCTGCCGTGCGCTCCCACGGCACCGCACGGGCGTGATAATTCCCGTGCAGGTGCACCCTCACGTGTATGTAAGTGCGCCGAGGCCCGCCCCTTACGCGATTTCGGGCATGTCTTTGATACCGATTGCGCGAGTTAGGCCGAATGGGTTAACGCCGGCTCGCTGAGCGGGTCAGTTGACGCAGGGAACGCCCTCGGCGGTGATCGGCTTCTCGTCGTCGGTGGGGGCGGAGGGAGGCGCCGCGGCCTGCGACGTTGCGCCCGCGGCACCGGAGCCGGCGCCCGAGCTCGTGTCGGAGGTCGAGCCCTGGTAGTCGGCGCCGAGGAAGACCGTCACGTGGCCGGCCGGCACGCTCTTGTCCTCCTGGACCGTCGGCGAGCCGCCCAGCGCGTCCGCGACGGCCTGGCCCTTGTCCTTGCCGCCCTTCGGCACCCAGATCACGGTGGTCTTGCGGGCGGTCGCGTTGGCCGTCTCGCCGGGAGTGAAGCCCTTGCCTTCGAGCGTCTTGGCGACGTTCGCGGCGAGGCCGGTGCGGCCGGAGGCGTTGCGGACGTCGACCGTGGTCGCCTTGTTGGCCGGATCGGCCTGCTGGGCGGGCGGCGCCTGGCCCGCGGGCGGCCCGGCCAGGCCCTGCACGAACTGCTTCACCTCGGCGGGGTCGACCTGGATGGCCGAGCCGTCTTCGGGGGTCTTGTAGTCGATGTTCTTCACCGGGATCGTGCGGAACTCGAGCTGGCCGCCGGTCAGGCCCTTCATCTGCTGGGCGAACCCGAAGATGTCCCAGTTCTGGTTGAGCACGACCGACTTCTTGATGGCGTCGATCAGGTCCGACAGCTTCGCCGGGTTGGTCAGCGTCCCGGCCGAGAGCACCTTGCGGGCCATGCCGGCCATGAACACCTGCTGGCGGACGACGCGGTCGAGGTCGCCGTTCGGCAGGCCGTGGCGCTGCCGGACGAACTCGAGGGCCTCGACGCCGGAGATCGTGTGCTGGCCCTTGGTGAAGTTCGCGCCGGAGTACTGGTCCTTGACGGTGTTGTTCAGGCAGACGTCGACGCCGCCGATGGCCTTGGTGATCTCGCTGAAGCCGAGGAGGTTCACCGCGGCGTAGTTGTCGATGGTCGACCCGGTGAGCTTCTCGACGGTCTCGATCAGCTCCTTCGCCCCGGCCTGGTTGGCCTTGACGTCGAGCTCCTTCGGGTCGGTGACGCCCTGCTTCTGCAGGTCCTTGCGGGCCGACAGCATCGCCCGCGCGTACGCCGAGTTGATCTTGTGCTTGCCGTAGCCGCCGGGGATGTCGACGTAGGTGTCGCGCGGCAGCGAGATGGCGACGGCCTTGCTGCCGTCGTTCGGGATGTGCACGAAGATCAGCGAGTCGGTGTTGAGCTCGCCGTCGGCGTCGCCGGCGCGCAGCTCGTCGAGCACCTCGCGCGGCAGCGGGTTGCCCTGGGCGTCGGTGCGGCTGTCCAGGCCGACCAGCAGGATGTCGCGGGCGCCGTCGGCGGGCTTGTCGCCACCGCCGCCGTCGCTGAGCACGTTCGTGTAGTTCAGCCCGTTCACCAGGCCCTGCATGGCCGCCCAGGCGTACCCGGTCAGGCCCATCACCAGCAGTGAGACGACGGCCAGCGCGATCTTCGCGCCGCGGAAGGAGTTGCGGCGGGCGCGCGGGGCCGGGCGGGGCTCGGGCCGCCGGGACGGCGGCGCGGCCGCCCGGCGGGAGGCCGCGGGTTCGCGGCGGGAGTCGGCCGGCTCGCGGCGGGGTGCGGGGCGGCGCTGGGGAGTGCTGCGCCGTGCGTCGGCCCGGCCTGGCTCGTCCTGCCGGGGCCGGGCGGGGCGGCGGCCGCCTTGCCCGTTCCGAGGCGGGTGATCCACGCGGGCGACTCCTCACTCCATCGATCGGGTGGTGCTAGGGGATGGGACGCATGGTGCCTGCCCCGGGTTGCCGTAGCGTTACACATCCCCCCGCGAATGTGTCATGCACCACCCAGTTTCCCGCATGTCCAGTGGTTTCGCCTGGTCAGGACGTCGCATTCGCCGGTGGTCGAGCCGGGAGCAGGGTTCCCGCGGCGGCCAGCAGCGCAAACCCGGCCGTGACGGCGTGGAGCGTGACGCCGAGGAAGCCCGGGGTGCTGCCGTCGGCGGCGAACAGCAGCGACGGCGCGCAGGCGAGCGCCGTGACCAGCCACGTGCCGGTGGCCGCGCCGGCGCCGATCCGGATCGTGTGCAGCAGGAACACCCCGAGCAGCAGGTGCACCAGGCTCTGGATCGGGTCGAGCCGCAGGCCGAGCAGGTCGGCGTCGGCGGCGACCCCGCCGAAGCGGGTCAGCGCGAAGCCGAACACGCCCAGCGTCGCGTACCCGATCCCGAGCCCGGCCGCGGCCCGGGTGAGCACCGCCGTCCGGCGGCCCGGGTGGTCGGCCGCGCGCGGCTGCCGGACGCCGTGGCCGTGCCGTTCGAACCACCAGAAGACCAGCGTCGCGGGCACGGCCAGCAGCCCGACCGCGACCAGCGTGCGCGGACGGATCAGCCAGCTGAGCCCGTCGGCGATCCGGCCGGGCAGGTAGACGACGGCGACCAGCAGCAGCATCGCGGCGAGGAACGCCAGGTAGAGGCTCATCGGCGCACGCAGGACGAACCGGCAGGCGCGGGCGACGCCCGGCCGGTGGCCGAGCCGGCCGAGCGGGCGGGCCAGCAGCCCGAGCACGCCCAGCTGGACCAGGCCGAGGAGGAGCACGCCCCACGGCGGGGCGGAGAACGCGCCGGGCGCGCCCGGGCTGCCGAGCAGGACGGGTGGCCCGCCCTGCAGGACGCTCATCCCGGCGAGGCCCGCGACCCCGGTGGCGGCGGCCGCGGCGAGCAGCCGCCGGGACGGGCGGACGCCGTCGGCGTGGGCGAAGGCGAGCTGCTGGGCGAGCAGGGCGATGGCGAACGTCGCCGCGTAGCGCGGCAGCGGCGAACCGGACCAGCTCGCGGCCGGCTCACCGGCGCCGACCAGGGCGAGCAGGCCCACGGCCGCGCCCACCGGCGCCCGGCGGTGCAGGGCGAGCAGCGGCGGCGCGCAGACGATCGTCAGCAGGTAGACGCCGAGCAGCCAGAGCGGGTGCAGCGCGATCCGCATGACCGTCGCCGTGGTGCCCGCCGGGCTGCCGAGCAGTTCGAGCGCGAGCGGTGTCAGCAGCGCGACGACGGCGAAGATCAACGCCGGCCGCAGCAGCGGGCTCGCGCGTTCGGCCAGGTAGTGCCGGTAGCCGCCGCCCGCCTGCTGCTCGGCGCGCCAGCCGGCCGCGTTGGCGTGGCCGCCGGCGAAGTAGATCAGCGGGGCGAGCTGGGCGAGCCAGGTCAGCGGCCACAGCGCCGGTTCGGGAGCGCCGGCCCAGTGCGCGAGCGCCGTCACCGATTCGCCGAGCAGCAGCAGGACGACCCCGCCGGCGCCGAGCAGCGCCCACCGGCTGACCTCCGCGGGATCGGCGAGCGGAACGGGCGCCCGCGGCTCGCGCCGGGCCCGCAGCCAGCCGCGCAGCCGGAAGACCAGCAGGCAGCCGATCACCAGCACGCCGGCGACCATCGGGCCGATCGGGTCGCCGACCGGCGGGCCCCAGCGCTGGTGCCACGAGTTGACGACCAGCCCGGCCGAGTAGAGGGAGGCGACGGCCCGGCAGGTGAGCGCCGAGTTCATCGGGTTGAGGTCGCAGGCGTGGTGCATGTCGTAGGACAGGCGGTCGTCCAGGGCCTCCCGGACCTCCGGGCCGAGCGGGTGGCCCTTGCGGTCGGCGTAGCGGAGCAGGTCGTAGCCGAGATCGTGGGCCTTGCACGGCACGGCGTAGTCCCACTTCGTGTTGTCGTCGCCCCACGGCGTCGAGCAGCCGCCGTCGACGTGCACCGCCCGGACGGTGCCGTCGCGGGCCGGCATCGCGCCCGGGGTGACGCCGCTGAGCGCGGTGAAGTCCTTCGGCAGCCGGGCGAGTGTGTCGGGGTGCGGGCCGGGGTGGACCAGCGCCTCGATGGCGTTCTGCGCGGCCAGCACGTCACCGGTCGGCGGCCCCTGGTCCGGCGGCGACGGCGGGCGCGAGGCGATCAGCCCGAAGGCGAAGACGACCAGCAGGACCAGCAGCAGCCAGCCCGACGTCGACCAGGGTCGGCGGGTGCGTGGCGGATCGGTCGGGGCCGGCATGGGTTCAAGGGTGCCAGCCGCGCTCGGCGGCCGACATGGGGATAACCGCAGGATCGGCCGGCGGTTTTCCGCAAGCTGCCCGGACGGCTGCCCGTTCCGCCCTTCCTCGGCGGGAAGGTCCTGGTGAGACTGGGGACAGGGGGCGCGGCGACCAGGAGGCAGCAGTGCGCTCGACCGAGCTCGCCGTGCCCGCGGAGAACACCGTGCGCGCACTGCGCCGCCTCGCCCCCGGCGCCCGGTTGCGCACGCCGGGCACGCCGGAGCTGCGGGTGATCGCCGAGGCGCTGCGCTCGTACGCGCCGGCGGAGCTGGGCCGGGTCCACCCCGGGCCGGTGGGACGGGTGGTGCTCGCCGCCCAGCTGCGGGCGCTGGATCAGGCGATGACGGGGTTCTTCGGCGCGGGTGTCGCGGAGTCCGCCCGCTTGGTCCGGGCCGCGCGGTTCGGCCGGGTCCGCCCGGGGCGCCGGCTGCGCGAGCGCCTGGCCACCGAGCCGGGCCTGCGGACGGCGGCGCTCGCGTGGGCGGAGGTGTTCGGCCACCGGATGCTGGCGGGGGAGCTGCGCGGGATCCGCGAGATGCCGGAGGAAGAGGACGGCCGTCTGGCGGCGGAGCTGGCGGTGGCGGAGCTGCTGCCGCGCGCCGAGCTGCGGACGAGCGGGCGCGAGGTGCTGCTGCCCGGGCCGGCCGAGGAGGGAGCTGGGCCGCACGGGGTGCCCGGTGCGCCGCCGATGCCGGAGGCCGGCGCGGGCGGTGAATTCGCCGACCCGCCGCTCGGCCCGGGCGGCTCGCCGGTGGCCGGTGGCGGTGGCCTGCGGAGCGCGGCAGCGGGCGCGGGCGGTGCGCCGTCCGCCGGCAGTGCCTTTCTCCGCGTCCGGTCGGTGCGCGTCACCGAGCAGGGCTTCCAGGTCGACGTCCACGCCGATCCGCCGGCCGAACTTCTGCGCGATGGCGATGGCCTCACCCTGCGGGCCCTCTGGTGGAACGGCCTCGGCCGGGTCGCCGATGACCTCGGGCACGAGTACCTCCTGCTGGCCAAGGACCACGCCGGCAGCGGGATCGTCCGGCACTGGTGCCACCCTCGGCTCGCGCCCGGGGCCACCGTCCTGCGGCTCGAGTCCGCCGGCTACCGGGGGGAGCGGCTCCGGCTGGAACCCGCCGCCGCCGGGAGTTGTGCCGAGGTGCTCGTCAAGCTCGAACTCACCGTGCGGCTGGGGGTGTGACCGTGTCCGGGGCGAAGCAGACCTGGTCGCGGCCGTTCTCCTTCGCCAGGTAGACCGCCGCGTCGGCCGATTGGAGGAGGCGCTCCAGGGTGTCGCCGTGGCGGGGGTGGCGGGCGACGCCGATCGACGTCGTGCGGTCGGCGATGGTCGCCGGGTCGCCGCGCTTGTCCGTCGTCACCATGTGCAGCTTGGCGATCGCGATCCGGATGCGCTCGGCGGCGTCCCAGGTCGCCTCTTCGTCGATGTCCGGCAGCAGAATGAGGAATTCCTCGCCGCCGAAACGGCCGACCAAGTCGCTCGGTCTGGTCACTTCGTCGAGCGTTTGCGCAACGGTGCGCAGCACGTCGTCGCCCGCCGGATGTCCATAGGTGTCGTTAATCCACTTGAAGTGGTCCAGATCGACCATCAGCAGCGCCAGTTGATCACCCGATCGAGCGGTCCGTTCGAGAGCGCGTTCCGCCGCCTCCGACCAGCCACGCATGTTGAGAATGCCCGTTTTCGGGTCGGTCCGGACGTCGTTCTGGAGCTGGTCGAGTTCCGCGAGGCGATTGAAGACCACGGTGACCACGGCCATCACCGCCACCATCGGCGGGACGGCCGCGAGCAGGATCGCGGTCACCGCGCCGAGGCCGATGGTGATCGCCTCGAGCATGTTGTCGGCCGGGCTGCCCAGCACGTTACGAACCGTGCGCCCGGCGGGGGATCCGAGCAGCAGGACCCCGCCCACGTACGCGATCTGGATCGCTTCGTAGATGGCCCCGGTGACGACGATGGTGCCGAACTCGCGGAGGAAGTCGCCCCAGCCCGGACGGCCGAGCGAGTGCGGCCCGAGCGCCGTGTAGGTGAGGTGCGCCAGCGCGCCGGCGAGGCCGTGCGTGATGGACGAGAAAATGAAGTTGTGCGCCGGCCGCCGGGCGATGAACCAGTGCTGCAACCGGATGACGGCGATGACGAAAAGGGTGAGCGGTACCGGCAGTATCATCGCGGCGGAAAACGTCCACACGGCGGTGAGGTCGATCAGCACCGTTTTGGTCCGGTCGCGCCGCCGCTCCTCTTGGCGCTGCGTCAGTTGAATGTGGACGGTGGCGCCGGCGGCCAGAATCGCGAAATTGATCCAGTCGTTTCCGGACGGAATCGGCGAGCGCGCGAACGAGACGGCGAGAATCGCGACCGCGACGGCTTCGGCCGTCAGCATGAACGCGACCTGCACCGGGCGGCGGCGCCAGAGCGCCCAGTTGCCCGGCCAGTACGCGTGCCGGACCCGGACACCACTGGTCGTGGTCGCGGGCGTACCTGTGGTCACGCCCGGTTCCGCGGCGCTTTCCGCCCGCTCCGCGGCCGAGCCGCCCGGTTCACCCGGCGCGCCCGGGCCGCCGTCCGGTCCTGGATGCAATTGGTCACCTCCTTTCCAGCCTAGTCCCGGCCTTGAGTAATCTCATCGGTACCTGGCAGAGTGTTCACGCATTCCGTGGCCGGGTACCATCCCACAGCAACGGATCGGCCAAGGCCCCGGAGTAACTGCCGGGAACGCGGCGCAAAAGGTTCTGCGAGACTCTCCCCGCATGGAGGTGGCCCCCATGAGCAACCGCGACTTCTGAACCACCCTCGAATTGTCACCCGTGACGTCCGCGAATGCCATTCATGATCTTGGCCGTACCCCGGAGGTGGCACCTGGCGATCACGATGGCCAGTGCCGCGGTTCCGCCCCGCCCACCCGGCGCCAGGCGAACGCCACCGGCACGGCCAGCAGCAGACCCACCGCGCCCGCCAGCGCGATGGTCGTGTGCGCGGATCCCAGCGCCTGCGCGACCAGCCCGCCCAGGCCGACACCCACGCCCTGCGCGACCCGCAGCCCGGTCCGGTACAGGCCGCCCGCACTGCCCCGGATGTCGTTCGGCACCCAGGTGATGAACGTGGCCGACACCGTGATGACGTACGCGCCCGTCGCGCCGGCCAGCGCGAGCAGGATGAGCGCGAAGGCCAGGTTCGGCCGCAGCGCGAACGCCGCCAGCGCGGCCAGCGGCAGCGCGGCCAGCACGCCCAGCAGCTTGCGGCGGTGTTCGGTCGTGACGAACCGCGACAGCAGGAACGTGCCGGCGACGAAGCCCAGCGGGTCGGCGGCCAGCAGCCAGCCCACCGCCTGATCGCCCGCGCCCAGCTGTGCGGCGAGCGGCGCCGCGAGCCCCTCCGGGATCACCGCCAGGCCGACGAGCCAGGACAGGTAGAGCAGCACCCGCAGCCGTTCGTCGCCGAAAACCTGCCGGACGGCGCCGAACCACGGGGCGCCGCCGTTGCCCGCCGCGGGCCGGCGCAGCACCAGCAGCCGCACGGCGACCGCGGCCACCAGGAACGTCAGCGCGTCGACGGCCAGCGCCCACGACGTCCCGATCGTCGTCACCAGCAGCCCGCCGGCGGCCAGTCCGGCCAGCATCGCGGTGTTGTTCGTGATCCCCCGCAGGTCCTGGCTCTGCAGGTAGACGTCGTCGTCGGCGAAGACCTCGCGGCCGAGCGCGTTCTGCGCCGCGTTGCCCGGCGCGTTCGCCAGCCGCGCGAGGACGAACAGCGCGAACACCCAGCCCAGCGGCATCCCGGGCAGCGCCATCAGCCCGATCAGCACGGCCTGCGCGAACGAGCCGGCGACCAGCACCGCGCGCCGGGGGAACCGGTCGGCGAGCTGGGACAGCCCGAGCCCGCCGGCGAGCGCGGGCAGGAACGTCAGGGAGTAGACGACGGCCGACAGCAGCGGCGACCCGGTCCGGTCGAAGGTGAGGATGGCCAGCGCGACGATGGTCAGCTGGTCGCCCAGCATCGACTGCGTCTCGGCGAACCACAGCGCGCGGAACTCCCGGTTGGCCAGGACGGCCCGGAACCGGGGTGTCGCGCGTGTCGTCACCTCGTAACCACCGTCCCCCGATCGAGTGAACATGGACCGTCCGCATTGTGCCTCTCCGGTGATGACTCCATCCGGGGGAGTCACCGGTTGACCACCGGAAAGCACCCACAGTATGCCGCCGGTTACGCCCCGCCGTCCCCCGAACGCCGGTCAGTCACCCCCTCGTGACCGGCCCGCGGGTACGTCCGGACTGATCGAACCGGACTCGCTCGGCGCAGGGCGGCGGCCGCTCGTCGTCGCGCCGATGCCGCGTTGGACCGAATGGGCCAAGACTGGACATGAGCCGGCCGGGGTGGACGGACCGCGCGCCGCCGGCGCTGCAGATCGGGGAGAGCAATGGACGGGTTGATGCAGGGCAAGGCGGTCGTGGTCACCGGTGCGGGCCGGGGCCTGGGCGAGGCGTTCGCGGTGCACGTCGCGCGCGAAGGCGGGGCGGTGGTGGTCAACGACATCGACGCCGAGCTGGCCGAGCGGACGGCCGAGAACATCCGCGCGCACGGCGGCCGCGCCGTCGCGAGCGGGCACAGCGTGGCCGAGGCGGGTGAGGCGCAGGAGATCGTCGATCTCTGCGTCAAGGAGTTCGGCGGGATCGACGGGCTGGTCAACAACGCGGGGCTGAACTACGAGGCCCTGCCGTGGGAGGACGACGCCGAGGCGGCCCGCGAGCTCGTGCAGGTCAACGTCCTCGGCGTGGTGAACACCGGGCTGGCCGCGATCAAGGCGATGGTCGACGCGGGCGCCGGCGGCTCGATCGTCAACATCTCCTCGGGCGCTTCGCTCGGGCAGCGCAAGCTCGGCGTGTACGCGGCGAGCAAGGGCGCGGTCGCGTCCCTGACCTACTCGTGGGCGCTCGACCTGGAGGACGTCGGGATCCGCGTCAACGCCGTCTGCCCGCTCGCGCACACGCGGATGGTGTGGAAGTCGGAACGCTCCCTGCGCGCCTGCCCGCCGGACCGCACGCCGTCGCGGATCGCGCCGGTCGTGCTGTTCCTGCTCGGGGAGGGCTCGCACGGCATCACCGGCCAGATGATCCGGTGCAACGGCCCGCAGCTGCACATCATGGGCCAGCCGTTCCTCAAGCAGCCGATCCTCGAACGCCCGGTGTGGGACACCGAGACCGTGCAGAAGGCGTTCGACGAGGTCTTCTCCGCCCACCTGGAGAACTACGGCCTGGAGAAGCGCGTCCCGCCGCGGCTGCGCAAGTGGACGGACTCGACCTCGCCCCGCACCGCCTGACCCAAGCGCCCCAATGTGGCGTTCGGTGCGTCCAACGCACCCAATGTGGCGTTCGGTGCGTTGGAC
>NZ_JBSGBK010000153.1:0-10891 GCF_053601215.1 Amycolatopsis sp. NPDC004772 | reverse complement strand
CCTGCTCAAACCCGTCCGCCAGCTGATCGAATCGGTCAACGACACCCTCAAAGGCCAGCTCGACCTCGAACTGCACGGCGGCCGCACCATCGACGACGTGACCGCCCGCATAGCCCAACGCGCACTCGCCCTGACCGCCGCCATCTGGCACAACCGCGCCACCGGCAACCTGTCACCCGATCACTGATCGCCTACGACCACTGATCACTTAGGACTTACTCGTCTAGGACTCCCGCACCGCGCCGGTGAACTCCCGGAACGCGTCGACCAGGACCCGCGCGAGGTCGTCCTCCCCGACTCCGGCGAGCAGTTCCTCGAACCGCCTTCCCTCCTCACCGACCTTGGCGCTGCGCGGGAACATGGCTTCCTCGTACTCCGCCAGCGCGGCTTCGGCCGCGCCGGGGCGCGCGGCGAGGGCCAGGCCGAGCTCGGCTCCGTCGAGCATGGCGAGGTTGGCGCCTTCGCCGTTGGCCGGCATGAGGTGGGCCGCGTCGCCGACCAGCGTCACCCCCGGCACGCGCGCCCACCGGTGCCCGACCGGCAGGGTGTAGTGCGGCCGCAGGACCGGCGGAGTGTCGCCGTCGGTGATCAGCGCGGTGAGTTCCGGGGCCCAGCCGTCGAATTCCGCCGCGACCCGGGCGGCGGCCGCGGCGGGGTCGGTGAAGTCGATCGCGTCGAACCACGCCGGCGGCCGGGTCAGCGACACGTAGGTGTGCAGCGTGTCCCCGCTCTCCCGGTGGGCGTGGATGCCCTTGTCCACCGACGGCACCATCAGCGAGCCGCCGCCCACCGCCTTCGCGGCGGCGGGGTGCCGGGTGTCCGCGTCGTACAGGTAGATCTCGACGAAGGCTTCGCCGACATACTCCGGCACCGCGTCGGTGAGCAGCGGCCGGATCTTCGACCAGGCACCGTCCGCGCCGACCAGGAGGCTCGTGACGACGGTGCGGCCGCCGGCGAAGGTCACCTCGTGCCTGCCGTCGCCGAGGGCGCGGGCCCCGGTCACCTTGTGTCCCCAGTGGACAGTGCCGGCCGGGAGCGCGTCGAGCAGCATCCGCCGCAGGTCGGCGCGCTGCACCTCGGGACGGCCGCCGGTGCCGTCGTCGGCCTGTTCGGCCAGCACGGTCCCGTGCCGGTCGAGCACCCGCATCGCCTGCCTGCCCTCCAGCACGAGACCGCGGAACTCGGCCGTCAGCCCGGCCGCCTC
The DNA here is from genome assembly GCF_053601215.1 of Amycolatopsis sp. NPDC004772. NCBI lineage: Bacteria > Bacillati > Actinomycetota > Actinomycetes > Pseudonocardiales > Pseudonocardiaceae > Amycolatopsis > Amycolatopsis sp. NPDC004772. The sequence goes on along the minus strand of NZ_JBSGBK010000153.1, from coordinate 9,687 downwards.
GACGGCGATCTGCCCGTTGTAGTCGTGGATGTCGAGCATCCCGCCCTGCATCCGGGCCGCCGGGGAGGACTCGGCTTCGTAGACGTCGGCGGCGATGCCGTGGACGTGCAGGACGCGGGCGAGGGTGAGGCCGCCGAGGCCGGCGCCGATGATCGTGACGTGCATGGGTGCTCCTTCGGGTTTTGGTGCGACTCCCGAAGGCTGGCGAAGATCACTGGCGCGGGCCGCACACGGAGCTGGCACGCCGCTGGCGGGCGCTGTCAGTCGGCGAGCAGGTCGTCGGGACTGCCGCCGGCCAGGTCCGCCAGGACGTCGAGCGCCGCCGCGAGGGCCGCCGGCGGCGGGGCCGACACCGCGACCCGCACCGCGTTCGGCGCGTGGCCGGGCAGGACCGCGAACGCGGCCGCCGGGGACAGCGCGATCCCCCGGCGGGCGGCCGCCGCGACGAACGTCTCCGCCCGCCACTGCTCCGGCAGCTCCCACCAGCGGTGGTACGACGCCGGGTCGCCGCGCAGGCCCGGGAGCTTCTCCGCCACCACGGTCGCGCGCGCGGCCGCGTCCCGGCGTTTCGCCGCCTCGATCTCCGCCAGGGTGCCGGTCACGATCCACTGGGTCGCCGCTTCGACGGCGAACCGGGACGCGCCCCAGGCGCCCGAGCGCACCGACGACGCCAGCCGGGCCGTCCAGGCCGGCGGCGTCACCAGGAATCCCGCGGTCAGGCCCGGCGCGACCCGCTTGGACAGGCTGTCCACGAACACCGTGCGCTCCGGCGCGTACGCGGCGAAGGGGCGGACGTCGTCGCGCAGGAACGTGTAGATGCCGTCTTCGATGACCGGCAGGTCCAGGCGGCCCGCGACCTCGGCGAGCTCGGCGCGGCGCTGCGGCGGCATGGTCGTGCCGAGCGGGTTGTGCAGCGTCGGCTGGACGTAGAGCGCGCGCACCGGCCCGGCCGCGGCGAGCGCCGAGGGCACCAGCCCGGATTCGTCGGTCTCGATCGGCACGAGTTCGACGCCGAGGCGCGCCGCGAGGGCCTTCACCACCGGGTACGTCAGCGACTCGACCGCGAGCCGCTCCCCCACCGGCACGAACGCGGCGATCGCCGCCGCCAGGGCCTGCCTGCCGTTGCCGGTGAACAGGATCGCCGCCGGGTCCGGGCGCCAGTCGCCGCGGGCGAGCAGGCCGGCCGCGGCCTCGCGGGCGACCGGGGTGCCCGCCGCGCCGATCGGGTGGAGGGCCGCGGTCAGGACGTCGTCGCGCAGCAACGGTTCCAGGGCGCGCGCCAGCTTCGCGGACTCCTCCGGCAGGACGGCGAAGTTGAGTTCGAGGTCGACGCGGGCGCCGCCGGGCTCGGCGAGCGCGGGTTCGGGCGGTGGCTTCGCCGCGCGGACGAAGGTGCCGCGCCCGACCTCGCCGACGGCCAGGCCGCGCCGGACGAGCTCGCCGTAGACGCGGGCGGCGGTGGAACCGGCGATGCCGCGCTGCCGCGCGAAGCGGCGCTGGGGCGGGAGCCGGTCGCCGGGGCGGAGACGGCCGGCCTCGATGTCGGCGGCGATGGCGTCCGCGACGACGCGGTAGTCGTCCATGGTCACCTTCCCGCCGGAAACGCTTTCGGCGAGCATGATCCCATCCGGGCTAGATTGACGGCGGAGGTGCCATGACCGACCCGAACTGGACCGAAGTCGACGACTACCTCGCCGGCGCACTGCTCGCCCCCGACCCGGTGCTCGACACGGCGCTGTCCGACGCGGACGCCGCCGGACTGCCGCAGATCGCCGTCGCGCCCAACCAGGGCAAGCTGCTCCACCTGCTGGCCCGCCTCGCCGGGGCGCGCACGATCCTGGAGATCGGCACGCTCGGCGGGTACAGCACGATCTGGCTCGCCCGCGCCCTGCCGGCCGGCGGCAAGCTCGTCACCTGCGAGTACGAGCCGAAGCACGCCGAAGTCGCGAAGGCCAACCTGGCGCGAGCGGGCTTCGGCGAGGACGTCGTCGACATCCGCGTCGGCGCGGCCCTCGACACGCTGTCCACGCTGACCGGGCCGTTCGACTTCGTGTTCATCGACGCCGACAAGGTCAACCTCGCGAACTACGTGCGCGCCTCGCTCTCGCTCGCCCGCCCGGGCACGGCGATCGTCGTCGACAATGTCGTCCGCCAGGGCCGGGTGGCCGACGCGGGCAGCGAAGACCCGAACGTCCGCGGCGCGCGCGAGATGTTCGAGCTGCTGGCCGCCGAGGACCGGATCGACGCCACCGCCGTCCAGACCGTCGGCGGCAAGGGACACGACGGGTTCGTGCTGGCCCTGGTCCGCTGACTCACGGCCGGCTCACCGCGGTGGTCTGGACGCCGTCGCGGTGAAGGCGCGCCAGACGTCGGCCGGGACGGTGTCGCCGGTCAGTTTGCGGCCGCTCGCGTCCTTGAGGCGGCGGTCGTCGTCGGAGCCGATCCAGACCGCCGTCACCAGCTGCGGGGTGTAGCCGACCGCCCAGGCGTCCTGGTAGTCCGGGCTGTTGCCGTGCTCGGCCTCGCCGGTGCGCAGCGCCGCCGGGCCGTCCGTGCGCAGGGTCGAGGTGACTTCCTCGGCGACGCGGCGGCTCGTGTCGTCGTCGCCGAACGCCGGGCGGGCGGTGTCCGGGTTTTCCCAGACGACCGCGCCGCTTTCGTCGCGCACCCGCTCGACCAGGTGCGGGGTGGCGCGCCGGCCGCCGGCGGCGAAGGTCCCGTAGGCGCCGGCGACGTCCAGCGGGCGCAGCGGGTACCGGCCGATGGCGATCCCCGCCCCGATCAGGAAGCCGTCCTTTTCGCGCAGGGTCGGGACGCCGTCGACGGCGTCCGGGATGCCGGCCCGGCGCGCGGCGTCGCTCAGCGCCTCCGGGCCCAGCCGCTTCGCCAGCTCGATGAACGGGCCGTCCGCGTGCGTCTCCATCGCCGAGCGCAGGGTGCACTTCGGGCCGCAGACGTCCGGGTACTGGAAGTTCTCGCCGAGGAACTCCAGCTTCGACGGCGACGGGATCGGCTGGTCCGGGACGTACCCGCGGCCCAGCGCCGCGGCGAGGGTGAACGGGTGGAACGCCGTGCCGAGCGCGTGCGGGGTCCCGGCGTAGTCGCGGACGCCCTGGTCACCGCCGTAGTAGGCGCGGACGGCCCCGGTCGCCGGGTCGATCGCGACGACGGCCCCGCGGAACTCCTTCGGCTCGCCGTTCAGCCTGTCCCGCAGGACTTTCTTCGCCGCGTCCTGGCGGCTGCGGTCCAGCGTCGTCTCGACCGTCATGTTCCCCTGCTGGAGCCGGCCGAGCGGGAAGCCGTCCCGCTCCAGTTCGGCGAGGACCTGCTGCTTGACGTGGAACTCGTCGTAGGTGACGCGGCCGGCGCGGGTTTCCGACGGTGGCTGGATCTCGGGGCCGGGGTAGGCCATCGGTTCGCCGTCCTTGACGTACCCGCGGCTCACGAGCTTGTCGCGCACGTACTGCCAGCGCCGGGCGGCGTGGAGGTCGCCCGAGGCGGCGGGGTCGTGCACCGACGGGGACTGGATCATCCCGGCCAGGAAGGCGGCTTCGCTCCAGGTGATGGAGTCGTCGAGCTTCTTGCCGAAGTAGGCGTTCATCGCCGCGGCGGGGCCGAACGTGCCGCGGCCGAAGGAGATGATGTTGACGTAGCTTTCGAAGATCTGTTCCTTGCCCTGTTCCTGGGTGATCTTCGTGGCCAGCACGAGCTCGGCGAACTTGCGCCCGAGCGTCGCGTCGTCGTCGCCGGTGGACTTCTTGATGTACTGCTGCGTGATCCCGGACCCACCGCCGACGCCGGTGAGGAACGCCCGGCCGATGCCGGTGGGGTCGAAGCCCTGGTTGTCCCAGAACGTCGGGTCCTCGGTGGCGATGATGGCGTCGCGCAGCTTCGCGGGCACCCGGGAGTAGGGGACGAACATCCGGTCGCCGTCGGCCGGGATCACCTTGAGCAGCTCGGACCCGTCGGCGTACTTCAGGACGACGGTCTTGTCGAGCCCGGCCAGGACCTCCTGGGGGCTGCGGACGTCGAGCACCAGGTAGGCGATCCAGAAGGCGATCAGCGGGCCGCCGATCAGGACGCCGAGCGTCCAGCCGGTGATCCGCCGGACGCGGCGCCACTTCGGGGAGCGGGGCCGGTTTTCTTCTTCGGTTTCCTCGGTCGCCAAGGTCACGAATGGATGACGGCCGAACGGGTGAGAAAGTTCTGCCGGGAAGCGGCGAGGGTTGTTCGAATCCTGTGAAGATCGGACTCACCGCGTCCCGGCGACGAGCGCCCGGAACGCGTCCAGGTCCCCGATGACCTCCTCGACGCGGTCGGGCTGCCGGTACAGCCGGTGGTAGCGCTCGCCGATGGCGTCGGGATCGGCTTCGCCGCCGCCGGGCACGACGCCCGAGGCGATCGTCACCGTGGCCGCGTGGATGCCTTCGGGCCGGAGTTCGGCGTGCAGCGTGTGCGCCCAGTTGCGCAGCCCGGCCATGGCCGTCCCCACGTTGGCCAGGAACGGCGCGGGGATCGTCGAGGACACGCCGGTGGTCAGCAGCAGCGTGCCCGTTCCCCGCGCGCGCATGTCCGGCAGGACCTGGCCCACCGCGGTCACCGCGCCCAGCACGTGCAGCTCGAGCTGCGCGGTCACCGACTCGGCCGTCGTCTCCACGGCGGTGGTGATCGGCCCGGACGGGCTGGGGCTGTACTCCAGGACGTCGACCGGCCCCAGCGCCTCCCCGGCCGCCGCCAGCGCCGCCCCGAGCGCGCCGCGATCCCGGATGTCCGCGGCGAAGGCCGCGGCTTCGACCCCCAGCCCGGCCAGGTCGGCGACCAGGGTGTCCAGCCGGTCCCGGGTGCGGGCGATCAACCCGACCCGGAACCCGCGGCGCCCGAAGGCACGGGCCACGCCCATCCCCAGCCCCGGCCCCGGCCCGGCACCGACGACGACCAGTGTCTTGCTCATCCTGTCCCCCCTGATGACTGGTTACTCTTTGTTCGTAGGAGGATGACTTGTCACCGTGGGGTGATCAAGACGGCACATCCGCGTCCGCTACGCACACCGAGGTAACCGATGACCACGCCCGACGACACCGAACCGGCCGACGAGGTCTGCCGGCAGGTGCTGCAGATCCTCGCGCTGATCGGGGACAAGTGGACCGTCCTGGTGATCGGGCAGCTCCGCGACCGCACCCTCCGGTTCGGCGAGCTCCACCGCGCCGTCACCGGCATCTCGCAACGCATGCTCACCCGGACGCTGCGGCAGCTGGAACGCGACGGCCTGCTGACCCGCACCGTCCACCCCAGCGTCCCGCCGCGCGTCGAGTACACCCTCACCGGGCTCGGCGCCACCCTGCTGGACTCGGTGACCGGGCTCGCCGGCTGGGCCACGGCGCACCGCCGGCAGATCGCGGCCAACCGCCGCCGCTACGACAACGGGTGAGGGGCGCTCAGGACAGGAAGGCGCGCAGCAGCGAGGCGGTGCCCTCGATGTGCTCGGCCATCGCGCGGCGTGCGGCGGGGGCGTCACCGGCGAGGATCGCGTCCACGATCGCCTCGTGCTGGGCGTTGGAGTGCTCGAGGTTGGGCGGGAGCAGGGGGATCCGGTCGAGCAGCTGGTTGACGCGGCTGCGGGCGTCAGCCATCGCCGTGGTCAGCGAGCCGGACGCGGTCACCTCGGCGATGGCCAGGTGCAGCCGGGAATCCTTGCGGCGGTAGTCGCCGAGGTCGGCGCCGGCGGCCTCGGCGAGCGTGCCGGTGAGGTGCTGCCGGTCGGCCGGGCTCAGCGACCGCGCGGCGGCCATCTCGGCGGCGCCGGTCTCGAGGACGTAGCGGAGGCTCAGCGCGTCTTCCAGCGCGACGGTGTCGACCTTCCCGCCGGGCTCGGGCGGGGCGGGCAGGGTGTCGTGCACGAAAGTGCCGCCGTACCGCCCACGCCGTGACTCGACGTAACCGGCGTCGGAGAGCGCCCGGATGGCCTCGCGCAGCGTGACGCGGCTGACGCCGAGCCGTTCGGCGAGCTCGCGTTCGGAGGGGAGCCGCTCCCCCGCGCCGACGACACCCAGCCGGATGGCCTGCAGCAGCCGCTCGACGGTCTCCTCGAAGGCGTTGCCGGTGCGGACCGGCCGGAACAGCGCTTCGCCGGCATTCACCACCGAGGTCGACTCCATCCCGCGAGTCTAGGCGCTGCCCGGCCATCACCCTGTGTTCGCGGTCCGGAAAACCGGTGGCCCCGGCGGGCACTCTCGGCGACGATGGGACCACCGACACCGAACATCGACGCAGGGGGCGATCCGGTGCACTTCCTGATGGCCGAAGATCTGGTCCACGAACGAGAGAACGAGTTGCGCCACGGCGTGCGCAACCGCCCACCGGGCCGCGCGACGCCGAGCCGCCACCCGGGAACGAGGAAGCAGCAACTGGGTTGGCGCCTGGTCGAAGTCGGCTTGAAGCTGGCCGTCGAGCCGGACGAGCGGCGGAACTGACCCCGCCGCGTCAGCACTCGATGCTCGCGCTCGATCCGCCTCCACCACGCGAATTTGCCTGATCGCCAGCGTCCGCACGCACATCCTGTCGCCCTGCGTGTCGATCGATCACTCTGCGCAATGGAGCAGTATGGTCCTATCCGAGAGGAGGACGCGTGGACGACGTGAGGTTCGCCCAGCCGCTGATGAGCATGGCCGACGCCGCTCGACACCTGGGGATCCCACACCAGACGTTCCACCGTTGGGCGCGGGGGTATCCGCACGGAGGACCGCTCCTCCACGTCTCCGAATCGGAAAACATCCGGCAGGCCAGTGTTCCCTTCATCGCCCTCGCGGAAGCATGGGTTCTCCAGGGACTCCGCCAGGCGGGCGTCAAGCCGCACAAGATCCGTCCTGCGCTGGAAAAACTCCAGAACCACTTCGGACACGAATACGTTCTCGTGTCACGAGAGCTGGCCACCGACGGGATCTCGGTGCTGTGGGACTTCTCCAAGACCGAAGCCGGCACCGGCCTCATAGACGGCAGTTCCGGCCAGACCGTCATTCGTGAGATCGTGCAGGACTACCTGACGTATGTGGGCTTCGGTTCGGACGGGTACCCGGATCACCTGGTCCTGAAGACCTTCGAACCCTCGAACGTCGTCGTCGACCCGTACCGCTCCTCGGGGCAACCGGTCTTCAAGGGCTCGGGCGCACGGGTTTCGAACGTCGCGGCAATGCTGAAGGCAGGTGAGGAACCTGCCGTCGTCGCCGAAGAACACGGAATCAGCATCGAAGCCGTCCGAGCCGCCGCCCGCGTGCTCCTGGGCCGCGCCGCCTGAGTTCTACCTCGACGAGAACGCCGTAACCCGCAGTGTGCGGCGTTTCCTCTGCAACCTCGGGTACACCTGTCACACCCCACCGGAGGTGTTCGGTACCCGAGCCGAATCGCTCGGTGCGGCGGACACCGAATGGCTCGGGCGGATCGCCGGTACCGGCTGGGTGGTGCTGAACCGGGCGAAGCGACGCGTGACCAGCTTCTGCACCTCGTCGAGATGAATCTCGCCGAGATCGTCACGCTGTCAGCCGATCGCACTCCTGACGTCTGGAAGATCACGCGTCACGGAGTCGAGCGGTTCTTGATGCGCAAGCGAAGACGTTGATCAGCACTCGATGACGTTCACCGCCAGGCCGCCGCGGGCGGTTTCCTTGTACTTCACGCTCATGTCGGCGCCCGTCTCGCGCATCGTCTTGATCGCCTTGTCCAGCGTCACCACGTGGCTGCCGTCGCCGCGCATGGCCATGCGGGCCGCGTGGATCGCCTTGGAGGCTCCGACCGCGTTGCGCTCGATGCACGGGATCTGGACCAGGCCGCCGACCGGGTCGCACGTCAGGCCGAGGTGGTGTTCCACCCCGATCTCCGCCGCGTTCTCGACCTGGGCCGGGGTGCCGCCGAGGACCTCCGTCAGGCCCGCCGCCGCCATGGCCGAGGCCGAGCCCACTTCGCCCTGGCAGCCGACCTCCGCGCCCGAGATCGAGCCCGTCTGCTTGAGGATCGAGCCGATCGCGCCCGCCGTCAGCAGGAACGTCACGATGCCGTCGTCCGACGAATGGCGGATGAAGCGCTGGTAGTAGTGCAGCACCGCCGGGATGATGCCCGCCGCGCCGTTGGTCGGGGCCGTCACCACGCGGCCGCCCGCCGCGTTCTCCTCGTTGACCGCCAGCGCGTACAGGCTCACCCAGTCCATCGCGTACAACGGGTCGTCCGCGTCGTCTTCGGCCAGCAGCTTTTCGTGCAGCGCCCGCGCCCGCCGCGGGACCTTGAGGCCGCCCGGCAGGACGCCTTCGTGCGTGCAGCCGTTGCGGACGCACTCCGCCATGACCGCCCAGATGTCCAGCAGCCCGTCCCGGACTTCCGCGGCGGTACGCCACGACAGCTCGTTCGCCAGCATGATCTCGCTGATCGGCTTGCCGGTGGACGCGCAGTGCGCCAGGAGGTCCGCGCCGGTGCGGAACGGGTACGGCACCGGCGTCGAGTCCTCGACGAACACCGTGTCCGTCTCGTACGACTCGTCGCGGACGAAGCCGCCGCCGACCGAGTAGTACGTGCGCTCGCGCAGCAGCGCGCCCGATGCGTCGAACGCGCGGAACACCATGCCGTTCGGGTGCGCGGGCAGCGACTTGCGGCGGTGCATGGTGAGGTCGGTGTCCTCGTCGAACGCGATCTCGTGCGTGCCGCGCACCTTCAGCCGGCCCGATTCGCGGATCTCCGCGATCTTGCCCGGCACCGTGTCCGTGTCGATCTCTTCGGGACGTTCACCCGACAGCCCGAGCAGGACGGCTTTGTCGCTGCCGTGGCCGAACCCGGTCGCGCCGAGCGAGCCGAACAGTTCGGCCTGGACGCGGGACACCGAGGCGAGGTCGTCGCCGAGTCCGTCCACAAAGGTCAGTGCCGCCCGCATCGGCCCGACGGTGTGGGAGCTCGACGGGCCGATGCCGATGGAAAACAGGTCGAAGACGCTGATCGCCATTGATCCGCCCCTTCCTATCGGGCCAGCAGCGAGCTGGCCTCTTGCGAAGCCGGACCCTGGTCGGCGAGGTGGGCCAGGTTCTCCGGCAGCTCTTCTCCACGGTAACGCTTGGTCTGGGCGTAGAGGCGTCCCGCGCGGTAGGACGAGCGCACCAGCGGCCCGGCCATCACCCCGGCAAAGCCCATCGCCTCGGCGGCCTGGGAGTGCTCCACGAACTCCTCCGGCTTCACCCAGCGATCGACCGGGTGATGCCGCGGCGACGGACGCAGATACTGCGTGATCGTCAAAATCTCGCACCCGGCGTCCACCAGGTCCTGCATCGCCGGCGCGACCTCGTCCGGGGTTTCGCCCATACCGAGGATCAGATTCGACTTCGTCACCAAACCGGCCTCACGCGCCGCCGTGATGACCTCCAACGACCGCGCATAACGGAACCCCGGACGAATCCGCTTGAAAATCCGCGGCACCGTCTCCACATTGTGCGCCAACACCTCCGGCCGCGACCCGAAAACCTCCGCCAACTGCACGGGATCCGCGTTGAAGTCCGGGATCAGCAACTCGACACCCGTGCCCGGGTTCAGCTCGTGGATTTGCCGCACGGTCTCCGCGTAGAGCCAGGCACCACCATCGGGCAGGTCATCGCGCGCCACACCGGTCACCGTCGAATACCGCAAGCCCATGGCCTGCACCGACTCGGCAACCTTCCG
>NZ_JBSGBK010000152.1:0-10915 GCF_053601215.1 Amycolatopsis sp. NPDC004772 | reverse complement strand
CCGGGTGATCGGCCTCAACGGGCTCGGCTGAGTCCCCAGCGCCCCAATGTGGCGTTGGGTGCGTCCAACGCACCGAACGCCACATTGGGTGCGCTGGACGCACCGAACGCCACATTGGGGCGCTTGAGGCGGGGCGTGCAATCCGGGACCGCCGTTGCCAGACTAGCCGGTATGGGACTGCGCAGCGAAGCTTGGTTCAACAACCCCGCCGACCCCGGGATGACCGCGCTCTACCTCGAGCGGTACCAGAACTGGGGCCTGACCCGGGAGGAGCTGCAGTCCGGCAAGCCGATCATCGGCATCGCGCAGACCGGCTCCGATCTCACCCCCTGCAACCGCCACCACCTGCAGCTGGCCGACCGGACCCGCGAGGGCATCCGCGAAGCCGGCGGGATCGCGATCGAGTTCCCGGTCCACCCCATCCAGGAGACCGGCAAGCGCCCGACCGCGGCCCTGGACCGCAACCTCGCCTACCTCGGCCTGGTAGAGACCCTCTACGGCTACCCGATCGACGGCGTCGTGCTCACCACCGGCTGCGACAAGACCACCCCGGCGTGCCTGATGGCCGCCGCGACCGTGGACCTCCCGGCCATCGTGCTGTCCGGCGGCCCGATGCTCAACGGGTGGTTCGACGGGCAGCGCACCGGATCCGGCACCATCATCTGGAAGGCGCGGGAGCTGCTCGCCGCCGGCGAGATCGACGATGCCGGGTTCATGGAGCTCGTCGCCTCGTCCGCGCCCTCCCCCGGGCACTGCAACACGATGGGCACGGCGTCGACGATGAACGCGCTCGCCGAAGCCCTCGGGATGAGCCTGCCCGGCTGCGCGGCCATCCCGGCCCCGCACCGCGACCGGGCGCGGATGGCCTACCGGACCGGGCTGCGGATCGTCGAGATGGTCCGCGAAGACCTCAAGCCGTCGGACATCCTGACGCGCGCGGCGTTCGAGAACGCCATCGTGGTGAGCTCGGCGATCGGCGGCTCGACCAACGCCCCCATCCACCTCGGCGCGATCGCCCGGCACATCGGCGTCGACCTGCCCCTCGACGACTGGCAGCGGCTCGGTCACGCCGTCCCGCTGCTGGTCGACCTGCAGCCCGCGGGCAAGTACCTCGGCGAGGAGTTCCACCGCGCGGGCGGTGTCCCGGCCGTGGTGCACGAGCTGATGCGGCACGGGCTGATCCACGAGGACGCGCCCACCGTCAACGGCCGCTCCCTGGGCGACAACTGCCGCACCGCCGAGGCCGGCGACCGGGACGTCATCCGGACGTTCGACACCGCCCTCACCCCCGACGCCGGCTTCCTGGTGCTGAAGGGCAACCTGTTCGACGCGGCGATCATGAAGTCCAGCGTCATCTCGCCGGAGTTCCGGCAGCGGTACCTGGCCGGCGGGGTCTACGAGGGCACCGCGGTCGTGTTCGACGGTCCGGAGGACTACCACGCCCGCATCGACGACCCGGACCTCGGCGTCGACGAGCACTCGCTGCTGGTCATGCGCGGCACCGGGCCGCTGGGCTACCCGGGCTCGGCGGAGGTGGTCAACATGCGCCCGCCCGCCGAGCTGATCAAGCGCGGCGTGCACGAGCTGCCCTGCCTCGGCGACGGCCGCCAGTCGGGCACCTCCGGGTCGCCGTCGATCCTCAACGCCTCCCCCGAGGCCGCGGCGGGCGGCGGCCTCGCCGTGCTGCGGACCGGCGACCGGGTCCGGATCGACCTCGGCGCCGGCACCGCCGACGTGCTGATCCCCGACGACGAACTCGCGCGGCGCCACCGGGAACTGGCCGAGGCGGGCGGGTACCCGGTGCCGGAATCGCAGACGCCGTGGCAGGAGATCCAGCGGTCGATGACCGACCAGCTCTGCGACGGCATGGTGCTGCGGCCCGCCGTGGCCTACCAGCGCATCGCGGCGACGAAGGGAATTCCCCGCCACAACCACTGATTCCGGTGCTTCGGCGCGGCGGAAAACGGGTATCCCCGCGATAGCCGAGGCGAGGAGGCCCCCATGCTCCCGGATCGTGAACGCCACGCCCTGCGCGAGATCGAAGCGGAGCTCCAAGCGAGTGATCCCGCGTTCGCCGCCGCCTTCAGCGGCCGCAAGCTGCGTTCGCCCCGGCGGTGGCCCCTGCTGCTGGTGCTCTGCGACATCACGGCGGTGGTGATGCTGCTCGTCGGGCTGTTCGCGCGCGACGCGGTGCTGGTGCTCTGGGGCACGGTGGGCGCGGGCGCGCTGGTGGCCTGGCACATCGCCCGCGCCGAGGCGGTCCGCGAGTCCACTGAGGACGGTGCCGCCACCCCCTGACCGCACACCGCAGTACGGCCGCCCCCGGAACCTCGCGCCGGGGGCGGCCGTACTGCGTCGAGACGCCGGGTCAGTCGTAGGACAGGGCCTCGACCAGCTCGCCGGCGGTCGGGTTGGACAGCGCTCGGGCCACGTCGGCCTGGGCCACGATCCCGACCAGGTCGTGCCCGTCGATCACCGGCAGCCGGCGGACGCGGTGCTCGGACATCGTGCGCAGGATCTCCTGGGCGTCGTCGTCCGCGCCGATCGTCACGACCTCGCCCTGGGCGAGCTCGCCGACGTGGAGCGCCCGCGGGTCCTTGCCCTCGGCCAGGACCTTCACCACGATGTCGCGGTCGGTGATCATGCCCTTCAGGCGGTTGTCCTCACCGCAGATCGGCAGGGCGCCGACACCCTTCTGCGCCATGGTGACCGCGGCGTCGTGCACGGTGTCCGACTCGCGGGCGCAGGTCGCGTCCGACGTCATGATGTCGCGTGCGGTGGTCATCGTGAACTCCTCTCTCCAGTGCGGTTGTCCTGTGGCTACCCGGGGCGGGCACGTTTACCCGCGGCCCGGACGGGGAATTTCGCCGCACATGCCGGATTCCCGCGGTGCCGAGCCGCCGGACACCACCGACCTGGCCCGGTTGCGGTCGGCGGCGTCCGGCTGCCAGGGGTGCCACCTGTACCAGGACGCCACGCAGACGGTCTTCGGCGAGGGCTCGGCCGGGGCGAAGGTACTCGTCGTCGGCGAGCAGCCGGGCGACAAGGAGGACCTCGCGGGCGAGCCCTTCGTGGGCCCCGCCGGGAAGCTCCTGGACCGTGCCTTCGACGAAGCCGGCTTCGACCGGGGTGCCCTGTACGTCACCAACGCGGTCAAGCACTTCAAGTTCAAGCGCGAGGGCAAGCGCCGCATCCACCAGAAGCCGGGCCGCACCGAGGTGGTCGCGTGCCGCCCGTGGCTGCTGTCGGAACTGCGCGCGGTGCGCCCGGACCTGGTGCTGCTGCTGGGCGCGACGGCCGCGCAGGCGCTGCTGGGCCCGAAGTTCCGGCTGACCGCCCACCGGGGCGAGCCCCTGGAACCGCCGCCGGAGCTGGCCGAGCTGGTGCCGTCGGCGATGGCGACGGTGCACCCTTCGGCGGTGCTGCGCGCCCCCGACCGGGACGAGGCCTACGCGAGTTTCGTCGCCGACCTCAAGGCCGCGGGCAAGCTCCTCAGGTGAGCTTCTTCAAGGCCGCTTCGGCCGAGCCGGCGTGCTCGCCGAGGTTCCGCCAGGGATCCTCCTTGCGGGCCAGCCGCTGTTTCTCCTTGCCCAGCGCCCAGCCGTCCGGGTCCGCCTTCCCCAGCTCGTGCCAGTCCAGCGGGGTCGCGGCCGCCGCCCCGGGGCGGGCGCGCAGCGAGTACGGGGCCACGAACGTCTGCGCGTACCCGTTGCGGTTGGCGTCCAGGAAGATCCGGCCGCCGCGCTTTTCCTTGCGCTGGGCGGTGGTCAGCCGATCGGGGTCGTCGCCGGCGACGACGTCGGCGAGGGCGCGCGACAGCTCCAGCACGGTCTCGGTGTCCGACTTCGCGTCCAGCGGCGCGAGGACGTGGAACCCGCGGCCGCCGGTGGCCTGGACGAACGCCGTCAGGCCGGCCCGCTCGTAGTGGCCGCGGATGCGCCGCGCGACCGCGCGCAGCTCGGCGACCGGCGTGCCGTCCGGCGGGTCGAGGTCGAGCACCAGCCGATCCGGGCGGTCCGGGGCGTCCACAGTGGACAGCCAGACGTGGAACTCAACGGTCCCCTGGTTCGCCAGGTACTCCAGGGTTCCGGCGTCTTCGCACACGACGTACTCGTCGGTGCCGCCGCCGCGGCGGGGAACGCGCTCGACGCGGATCGAATCCGGGAAGTGCTCCCCCGGGTGCTTCTGGAACCAGCCCTGCTTCCCGATGCCGTCGGGGTAGCGCCGCAGCGTCAGGGGTCGGCCGCGCAGGTGCGGCAGCATGACGTCGGCGACGGCGCGGTAGTACTCGACGACGTCACCCTTGGTCAGGCCGTCCTCGGGGTAGAACACCTTGTCCGGGTGGGAAGTCTTCACGCGCGCTCCCGGACGACGTGCGCGGCCTTCTTGCCCTCGCGCAGCCCGGCGAACCGCGGGTGCCGCAGCCGCCCGTCCCGCGTCCACTCGGAGAAGCCGATCTGCGCGACCAGCTCGGGACGCACCCAGTGCGCGCCCGGTTCCTTGACCGGCCCGGCGAACGGCGACCGCGCCGTCTCCCGCGCCCGCAGCTGCCCGTGCAGCGACGTCAGGCAGCTGCTCGTCGAAGCCGGTGCCGACCTTGCCGGCGTACTTCAGCGCGCCGTCTTCGTGGTAGAGCAGGTCGAACAGGTAGTAGGAGACGCGCACGCCGGTGGCCCGGGCCCGCGCGGGGTCGCTGAGGTGGGTCCGGGGCTGCAGCGCGGCGAAGCTTGTGAGCGTGGCCAGGGTCGGCTCGCGCCAGCCAGGGCCGGTCACGACGCCTTCAAGGCCTTCTCGAGCTGTGCGCGCGTCATCTTCGAGCGGCCCTTCACGCCCTGCTCGCGGGCCAGCTTGTCCAAGTCGGACTTCGACAGCTCCGACAGCGGAGGCTTCTTCGCGGCCTTCTTCTTCGGTTCCTTGCCGCCGCCCTTGCGGTTCTTCACGCTGCGCGACAGGGCCTCGAACAGGTCGACGACGTCGGCGGAAGGCTCCGGCTCCTCTTCGTGGGCGATCTCCTTGCCGGCTTCCTTCGCCTTGATCAGCTCTTCCACGCGCTCGGAGTACTCGTCGCGGTAGTCCTCGGGCTTCCACGGCGCGGTCATCTCGTCGACCAGCGCGAGGGCCATGTCGAGCTCCTTGGGCCGCGGCTTCGGCAGCTGCGGCAGCTTGCCCATGACGTCCTTCGGCTTCCGCAGGTCGGCGACGAAGTGCAGCGTGTTGAGCACCATGACGTCTTCCCCGGCCCGGACGGCGGCGAGGTATTCCTTGCCGCGCAGCACGAACTTCGCGACACCGGCCTTCTCGCTGCGGTCCATCGCCTGCAGCAGCAGGCCGTACGCCTTGGCGAAGTCCTCCTTCGCCGGCTTGAGCCAGTAGGTCTTGTCGAAGAACCACGGGTCGATCTCGTCGAGCTCGACGAACTGCTCGATGTCGATCCGGCGCGACCGCTCGGGCGCGATCTCGTCCAGCTCGTCCGGTTCGACGAGCACGTGGTCCCCGCCGCCGAGGTCGTAGCCCTTGACGATCTCGCCCTGGGTGACCTCTTCGCCGGTCCGCTCGTTGACGCGGCGGTTGCGGATCCGGTCCGACGTGCCGCGTTCGAACTGGTGGAAGTGGATCGTGTGGTCGGCCACCGCCGGGTACAGCTCCACCGGCACGGTGACCAGCCCCAGGCTCAGCGCGCCGCTCCAGACCGGCCGGGCCATGTCGTCCTCCCCGTCTCAGGCGACGTCGGTGCTGCGCTGGCCGCTCCGGTGCAGCCCGAGCATGTCCAGCAGCCGTGCGCAGTCCTCGGGGTCCTTGGCCCGCGCCGCCACGGCCAGCGCGGCCTTGTGGCGCGTGCGCTCCAGTTCCGCCGAGTCGCCGTCGACCAGGAGGTCCGACACCGGCCGCAGGTCGTTCCGCTTGTCTCGCATGTTCCGCTCCCCTCCGGCAATCCCGTTCCCGTTCGCGGGCGGGTTACCCAGGATCACGACGGGCGACACGGCCGTCACCGAAGATCCCGGCCGGCTAGGCCGAACGAGTGAATTCACCCAGGTCTCGGCCCGGACACGGGCAAGGTGGTGAGACCCACGTCACACCAGGAGGCCGGATGGGCACCCAGCTCCGCATCAGCCGCGAGGACGGCTCCCTGCCGTGCGAGGTGTGCGGGTTCCCGACGATGCACGTGGCCCAGGTGGTCGCCGACGACGGCACGGTGCTGGGCCGCACCCTGGTCTGCACGACGTGCCAGCGCAGCAAGCACCGCCCGGAACCCCCACCGGCCCCGGTCGAGTCCGACGCACCCCCGGACGAGGTCCCCGCCGGCTGACCGCCGGCTCAAGCCGTCGTCGTGGCCACCGCCGCCACGAACTCGGCCGCCACCTCGTGGAGCTTGCGGTTGCCGTCCTGCGAGCGCTTCACCAGCCGCTGGAACGCCTCCTCCGCCGTGATCCGGTGGGCCGCCATGAGGATGCCCTTCGCCTGGTCGATCACCGCGCGGGTCTCCAGCGCCCGGTTCAGCTGGTCGACCAGCTCGCGCGCCGCGAAGTACCGCCGCGCGCTGCGCAGGCCGAACACCACCGTCGCCGTGTACAGCTCGAGGATCTTGGTGCCCAGCTCGCTGAAGCCGTGCTCGCCGAAGCCGAAGAGGTTCACCGCGCCCGACATGTCCTCGTCGACCGTCAGCGGGGCCGCGAGGAAACTCGCCACGCCCAGCTGCTCGGCCGAGGTCACGAACTGCGGCCATAGGTCCCCGACCGCGCCCACGCCGACGCGGACCGGCTGGCCCGTCTCGGCCGCGCGCAGGCACGGGCCGTCGCCGATGCGGTACTGCTCGCGGTCGAAGTTGACCGCCCGCTGGTCGGTGCTGGCCACCGTTTCCGGCACGCCGTCGCGCACCAGCGTGATGCTGGCCATGTCCGCCCCCGGAACCACCTGCACGACGTGGTCGCACACCGCCTGCAGCATCTGGCCGAGGTCGAGCTCGCTGTCCAGCATCGCGGTCAGCGACTCCATCGCGAGCGTGACTTCGTCCAGCCGCGCGGTGAGCTGCTCATGGCCGCCCGTCATCCTGGTGACGCCCCTCCCTTTTTCGACAGGGCGCTCTCAACCAGGGGGGACCCGGGCGCGCGCCACTAGTGGGCCGCTAGCGCTTTAACGGGTCCAGCGCGAGATTACTGCATCCCGGTCAGTCCGGGCACGAGCGGTCACCACCGCGGCGCGCCGCACGCCCGTTCGGAGCAACGACGGTTGCGGGCGGTCGGCGCAGGGTTAGTCTCGGGTGCACGGTTCAACCAGCAGCCGCTCGAACTCCCCGAGCGCGGCGCTGCGGCCGCGCCGCATCAGGACGGTGGCGAACCGGCATGAAACCTCGCTCCAGCTTGCGGCTGCGCACGGCGTGGCCCGCTCTGCACGCCGTTCTGGTGACCGCGCGCGGCGAACTCGACAGCGCGACCGCCGGCGACCTCGCCTCGCTGCTGTCCGACCGCCTGTGGGCGACGCCGGACCGGCTGGTGGTCGACCTGTCCGAAGTGGACTTCCTCGGCGTGGCGGGGATCCGGGTGCTGCTGCACGCGGCGCTGCAGGCCGGGCCGGGCGGCACCGAGCTGCTCGTGGTCACCGGGACGAACCCGGTGGTCCGGCGGGCGTTGCGGGTGACCGGGGCGGACCACCGTCTCAAGCTGGCCGAACGGCGGCCCGCCCCCGCACCAGCTTAGCCACGCAGGGCCGGGAGCAGCTCCTTCTCGGCGAAGTCGAGGAAGCCGTCCTGCTGGTCACCGCCGATCTGGACGAGCGCGACGTCGGTGAAGCCCGCCTTCTCGAACTCCTGCACCGCTTCGGCGATCGGCTCGACGTCGGGGCCGCAGGGGATCGAGCCGGCGACGTCGTCCTCGCGGACGAACTGGGTCGCCCCGGCGAACCCGGCGGGTCCCGGCAGCTCGGCGTTGACCTTCCAGCCGCCGGCGAACCAGCGGAACTGCTCGTGCGCGCGCTTCACGGCGGCTTCGCGGTCCGTGCCCCAGGACACGGGCAGCTGCCCGATCTTGCGGCTCGGCGCGCCGCCCAGCTTCGTCGCGTCCCACTCCTGGGACAGTTCCACCTTCGGCTCGACGGCGATCATCGCGTCGGCGACCGGGGCGAACCGCCGGATCGACTGCGAACCGGAGACGGCGACGCCGATCGGCGTCCGCTTCTCGGGCAGGTCCCACAGCTTCGCCGAGTCGACGCGGAAGTGCTTGCCCTCGTAGTCGAAGTAGCCGCCGTCGAACAGGCCGCCGATGATCTGCACGGCCTCGGCGAGCATTTCGTGCCGGACGTTGGCCGGCGGCCAGCCCCGGCCGATGACGTGTTCGTTGAGGTTCTCCCCCGCGCCGAGGCCGAGGGTGAAGCGGCCGCCCGAGAGCGCCTGCACGGTTGCCGCCTTCTGGGCCACCACCGCCGGGTGGTAGCGCATGGTCGGGCAGGTCACGTAGGTCATCAGCTCGGCGCGCTCGGTCACCTGGGTGACGGCGCCCAGCACGGCCCAGGCGTAGGGCGCGTGGCCCTGTTCGTCCAGCCAGGGCGAGTAGTGGTCGCTCATGACCTCGAAGTCGAAGCCGGCCCGTTCCGCACCGGCGGCGAACTCGACCAGGTCGCCCGGGCCGGCCTGCTCGGTCATCAGGGTGTAGCCGATCCGCATCGGCCCTCCTCTCCATCGGCTCCCCGCGTACCCGTGAGGAGCAGGCGGTAACCGCCGCGGCCGGGACGTTTGCCGCGCGATCAAGCGGGTACCCACCCCGCGAGACGAAGGGAGCGGGTATGCCTCAGTCGTGGAGCGGCAAGCGCGAACGCCAGTACGAACACATCAAGGACTCGGCCGAGGACCGCGGCGCCAGCACGAAACGCGCCAAGGAGATCGCGGCACGGACGGTGAACAAGAACCGTGCGCAATCGGGTGAGTCCCGGCAGGCCAGCAAGACGTCGCTGAAGGACAAATCGCCCCAGCAGCGCGGCGGCGAACGGTCCGGCAACCGCAAGGGCCCGGGTGGCCCGACGAAGGACCAGCTCTACAACGAAGCGAAGAAGAAGAACATCGACGGCCGCTCGAAGATGACCAAGAAGGAACTCGAACGGGCGCTGGGCCGGTGACCATTCCCGAAACGCCTGATCACGAAGTGTCAGCATTACACCGGATGGGTAGTACCTCCCGCATGGAAGAAACTCGAAGCGACAGCTCGTTCGGCGGCAAGCCGACCGTCGACGAGCTGCTCGACGAACTCGTCGAGCTGCGGCTCCCCGCGATGGCGGAGCAGATCCCGCTGGTCAGGATGCTCACGCACGGCGTGGTCTCGCGCGCGGACTTCGGGCTGGACGCCATCGCCGACGCCAAGATGGCGGTCGACGAGGCGTGCGCGCAGCTCGTCCAGCTGGCGGAGCTCGGCTCGCAGCTGCAGTGCCGCTTCCGCCTGGCCCCCGACGGCCTGCACGTCATCGTTTCGACCCGCTCGACCGACCCGCGGCCGCCGAGCGACCGCACGTTCGGCTGGCACGTCCTGACGACGCTGAGCCGATCGGTGACCGCGCACTGCGACGCGCTGCCTGGTGGGGGTGCGGGCATCGTGACGATCGAGCTGGTGCTCAACCCGGGAACGAGCGCGTGAGCAGCGAGCGCAAAACCCTCCTCCACCGCCCGGACGAGTATGCCCACTGCGAACCGCTGTTCGAGGAACTGGGTGGCCTCGACCCCGGCGACCCCCGCCGGGAGGTGGTCCGCAGCAAGCTGGTGACCGAGCTGCTGCCCCTGGCCGAGCACATCGCCACCCGGTTCTCGGGCCGCGGCGAGCCCCGCGAGGACCTGGTCCAGGTGGCCCGGATCGGCTTGATCAACGCGGTCGACCGCTTCGACCCGTCCCGCGGCCACGACTTCCTGTCGTTCGCGGTGCCGACGATCATGGGCGAGGTCCGCAGGCACTTCCGCGACACGGGCTGGTCGGTCCGGGTCCCCCGCAGGCTGAAGGAGCTGCACCTGTCGTTGAGCCAGGGCTCGGCGGTGCTGTCCCAGCGCCTGGGCCGCGCCCCCACGCCGACGGAGCTGGCGGAGCACTTGAACCTGGACGTCGACGAGGTCCGCGAGGGCCTGCTGGCGGGCAACGCGTACCAGGCACTGTCGGTAGACAAGCCGGTCCACGACGACGCGGAGGCGTTGTCCCTGGCGGACACGATGGGCGAGCCGGACCACGAGATGGCGATGGTGGAGAACCACGAAGCCCTCCAGCCGCTGCTGCAGGAACTCCCCAAGCGCGAGCGAGCAATCTTGGTGATGAGGTTCTTCGGCGGCTTGACCCAGACGCAGATCGCGGACCGGGTGGGCATTTCCCAGATGCACGTCTCCCGCCTGCTGTCGCAGACCCTGGAGCAGCTTCGCGGAAAGCTCACCGGCGAGGGCTGAGGGACGCCGGTTGCCGGGCGGCCGCGCTGGCGCTTCGCAGGGCTCACCTCGCCCCTCGAGCCCCAGGTCGCGGGCCGCAGTCCTTGCAGCACCCCCGCCCGAGGCCGGGGCCCCGCCCGAGGCGCGAGCTCACGGCCCACGGCCCACGGCTCACGGGACGCAGCCCACGCACGCGGCACGCGGCCCGAGCCCACGGCCCACGGCCCACGGCCCACGGCCCACGGCCCACGGCCCACGGCCCACGGCCCACGGCCCACGGCCCACGGCCCACGGCCCACGGCCCACGGCAGTCTCGCAGCCAGCGGCCCCGCGACAAGCGGCACGCGCCCCGCAGCCCGAGCCCACGGCAGTCTCGCAGCCAGCGCCCCGCAGCTCGAGCCCGCGGCACGCACCCAGCGGTCCCGCGGCACGCGGCACGCGGCACCGGCCGGCTACAGCGGCTTTCCGAGCGGGCAGCGGGTCGAGCTGAACGCGAAGTACTCGTCGCTGCACCGCGGCGGGCCGTGGGTG
>NZ_JBSGBK010000151.1:0-11727 GCF_053601215.1 Amycolatopsis sp. NPDC004772 | reverse complement strand
GATAAACACTCTTTCTCTACCCGACGCTCTTCCGATCTGTCTGACGCAACCAACGCCACATTGGGGCGCTTGGGGACAGGGCCTGGCTTCACTCGATCGAGTGAAGCGCGGACCCGGGCGTCATTCCTGGCGGAGGGTTCCCTCTTCTTCGGTGCGGCGGTAACCGGCCGGCACGCCCCCCGACTGGCCGGTTACCGCTGCGAGTTCCCTACTCACGGTGGAGCAGCACGACGGCGTCCGTCCCGTCGACGCGCAGGTACCCCGTGGTCTCCAGGTCCCCCAGCGCCGCCGCCTTCGTCGCGAGTGTCGTCGGCCAGGACTGTTCCGGCTGAGCCACGACCACCCACTCCGGCCGCTCGTCCGTCACGCCGTCGAAGAACAGCACCGTGCAGCGGGACGTCAGGTGCGGGGCCAGGCGGTTGGACGCCAGCACCGTCGCGCCGTCGGGGATCCGCGCCAGGACGGCTTCGATCCCGGCCCGCTGCGCCGGCGTCCAGACGCCGTCGGTCAGGTGCGCCGCCTGCAGGCCGAGCGAAGCCAGCCCGGCGACCACCGCGCACACCGGCACCCAGCGGGCGAGCCGGCGGGCGCCGTGCACGCCGGCGAGGAACACGATCGGCATCAGCACCGCGCTGTAGTGGTAGCCCAGGCCCCAGTAGCGGTCGTTCGCCGAGACCAGCCGCCACAGCAGCGTCGGCACCGCCAGGAGCAGCAGCGGTGACCGCAGCGCCGCGAACGCCGTCGGCGCGAGCAAGGCCAGCAGCATCGAAACCTTGACGATGGCCCCGCCGAACGGGTTGAAGCCGCTGCCGTGCGCGTACGCGCCCGCCGGGTTCAGCGCCGGCAGCACGACCAGGAACAGCAGCGCGGACGTCACGACGCCGAAGACGATCACCGCCCAGCCGAGCCGCCGCTGCCGGTTGACCACCAGCACCACGCCGACCGCGGCGAGCGTCAGCGGCAGGTCCTCCTTGACCAGCACCAGCGGCAGCGCGCACCAGACCGCGGCCCGCCACCGTTCGTGCAGCAGGTGCTCGGCGGTGAAGGCCAGCATCGGGACGGCGAAGCAGACCTCGTGGAAGTCGAAGTTGACGGCGGACAGCAGACCCCACGACAGCACGTACCCGACGCCCAAGAGCGCACCCCGGCGGGCGCCGAGCAGCCGGCTCGCGCACCGCGTCACCGGCACCGCGGACAGCGCGAACAGCAGGGCCTGGGCGACCAGCAGGCACCCCGGCGACGGCCAGAGCAGGTAGAACGGCGCCAGCACCGCCAGGATCGGGTGGAAGTGGTCGCCGAGGGTCGGCCAGTCCGCGCCGAGCAGGTCCGACACCGGCCAGTGCCCGTGCGCGTAGGACCGCACCGCCTGTTCGAAGATCCCCAGGTCGAACCCGCTCGCGTCGAACGTCCGCAGCCGCTGCAGCGACCAGGCGGCATACCCGGCGAAGGCGACCGCGGCGACGACGGAGGGGATCGCGCGGGTTTCGCGCGTGCGCGCGGGGGACGGCGCGAGATCGATCAGCATGGCGGGATGCTCGTGCGGCCACGCTGAACCGGAGCTTAAGCAAGCTGAAGAAGTCTTCAGGCCAGCGGCAAGCGAAGCTCCAGGCAGGCGCCGGACGTGCTCTCCGCGACGCGCAACATGCCGCCGTGCGCCTGCGCGATCTCCGCGGCGATCGCCAGGCCCAGCCCGGAGCCGCCGTCCTCGCGGGCGCGGTCGTCGTCGAGCCGCACGAACCGGTCGAAGACGCGCTCGCGGTCCTCGGCCGGGATGCCGGGCCCGTCGTCGCGCACGGTCAGCACGGCCTGGCCGCCGGACGCGGCGAGCGCGATCGTCACCCGGCTCTTCGCGTGCCGCTCGGCGTTGTCGACCAGGTTGCGCAGGACGCGCTCCAGCCGTCCCGCGTGCCCCTGCACCACCGGGTCGTCGTGGAGGTCCGGGCGCACCTCGACGCCGTCGCGAGGGAGCCGCTCGGCCAGGTGCCCGGTGACGAGGTCGGCGAGCGCGATCCGGGTGGTCCCGGCCGGCCGGCCGGTGTCGAGCTTGCTGAGCAGCAGCAGGTCCCCGGTGAGGGTTTCCATCCGCGAGACGTCCAGGACGGCGTTTTCGAAGCTGCGACGCCAATCGAGCCGGTCGGGGTGGGCGAGCTGGACCTCGAGCTGGGTGCGCATCGACGCCAGCGGCGTGCGCAGCTCGTGCGAGGCGTCCGCGGTGAACTGGCTCTGCCGCTGCACGGACCGGTCGAGCCGCGCGAGCATCTCGTTCATCGTGACGGCGAGCTCGGTGATCTCGTCACCGGAGTCGGGCACGGGGACGCGGCGGCCGAGGTCGGTCGCGCGCACGCCGTCGACCTCGGCGCGGATGGCCCCGACCGCGCGCAGCGACCGCCGCACGGCGAACCAGGCGACGGCGCCGATGAACAGCGAGGCGGCCGGCACCCCGCCCCAGAGGAGCTGCCGCGCGGTGGCCACCGTCTCGAGGCCGACGGGGTCGAGCTCCTCCGCGGACACGACCGCGTAGTGGCGGTCCTTCGTCCGGGACGTGCGGTAGAGCTGGTCGTCGAGGCCGAACGGCTGGACGATGACGCAGTCCGGCCCGTAGACCCGGACCGGCTCGCTGCCGGAAAACTTCTCCGGGCGGCCGAGCGAGCAGTCGGCCGCCTGCAGGCTGATCATGTACCCGCCGCCCTTGGGGTACCGCTCCGGCACGTCGGCCGGGGCGACGCCCGCGTTCAGCAGCGCGAGCAACGCGTCGGCCTTGTCGCTCGCCCGGGCACTGGCGTTGGGTTCGAGGCTGCTCTGCAGCGCGTTCACGAACCAGTACGCCCCGAAGCCGAGCACGACGGCCGACGCGAGGGCGGCGAAGAGGGCGACCCGCCACCGGGTCGACCGGGGCAGGATCCGGGCCACCCGCAGAAGATAACCGCACCTTCGAAGAACCGGGTGTGGCCTCCGCCGCCTACCGTTTTGTCTGTGACGAATGCACAGTGGCAGGCGGTGCGGACCGCGCTGGCGGAGACCGGCGAGCGGTTCGCGGACATCGTGGAGAACGCGCCGGACCCGGGCGCCAAGGCGATCGGGGTCTGGTCGGTCGCCGAGACGGCGGCGCACGTCGGCTGGATCGCGCACGTCTACACGGCCCTGGTGCACGGCGACGGCCGCTCGCTGCCGTTGCCGGAGCTGGAGGAGCAGATCGCGAAGGCCACCATCGAGACGGTCTCGGCGATGAACGACGTCGCGCAGGAGGCCTACCCCGAGCGTGACCCGCGCCTGCTGGCCAAGCAGTTGCGCGCGGACGTCGCCGAGCTGCTGCGCGCCGGCGGCGAGTACGGC
Source organism: Amycolatopsis sp. NPDC004772 (assembly GCF_053601215.1). Taxonomy (NCBI): domain Bacteria; kingdom Bacillati; phylum Actinomycetota; class Actinomycetes; order Pseudonocardiales; family Pseudonocardiaceae; genus Amycolatopsis; species Amycolatopsis sp. NPDC004772. Next base: position 8,394 of record NZ_JBSGBK010000151.1, on the reverse strand, counting down.
CCGGACAAGGTGATCGACTGGCTCGGCGGCAGCCGGGTGCCGCTGCCCGGCCTGTTCGCGCACCTGCTCAACGAGCTGGAGATCCACGGCCACGACATCGCCCGCGCGAGCGGGCAGGAGTGGCGGATCGAGGCGGCGCACGTGGGGATGTTCCTGGACCTGTTCTTCACCGGCATGGTCCGCAACGACCTCGGACGCCTGCTCGCCCACGCCAAGCCGTCGCCCCGCCGGGTCGCGGTGGAATTCCGGTCCGACCACACGGCGCCGGTGATGCTGGTGCTGCAGCACGGCGAGCTGCGGGCGGAAGAACCCGACGGCACGGCGGACGCGCGCCTGACCTTCGACCCGGCCGTCCTGGTGCCGATGATGTTCGGCCGGATTTCCCCGCTGCGCGCGGTGGGCACCGGCAAGGTCCGCGTCGGCGGCCGCCGACCGTGGCGGCTGCCGGAGTTCCTCCGCACGGTCCACATGCCGTAGGCCGGGTCAGGCGGAAGACCAGCCGTCGCCCCATTCGGCGTCGCGGGCGTCCCGGTAGCGCGGGCCCTGCTTCTTCGAAACCGCCACCCCCGGCTGCAGCCCGTCGGCCGTGCAGAGGTCCAGCGCCACCCAGCCCTTGTGCTTCTTCGGGTGCCGGATGATCCGCGCTTCCGGCGGCTCGGGCCGGAGCCGCGACGCGACGACGTAGGAGAACTTCTCGTCCTCGAACCCGAGCGTGCCCGCCTTCAGCCGCCGGTGCAGGCCCGAGCGCGGCAGCCGCGCGGCGAAGTGGCACCAGTCCCGGCCGGGCGCGATCGGGCACGCGCCGTCGTGCGGACACGGCGCGACCACGTGCAGGCCGAGCTCGATCAGCTCGGCCCGGGCGGTCCGGATCCGTTCGTAGCCGGCCGGCGTGCCGGGCTCGATGAGCGCGACCGTGGTGGCTTTGGCAGCCAGCCACCGCACGACGTCGGTGCGCGTGGCGTCCGGCAGTTCGCCGAGCACGTAGGAGAGCGTGACGAGGTCGGCGTCGGGGGCGGGCGACGCCGGATCGACGAACCCGCGCCGCCACTCGGTGTTCCGGACCGCGCCCCGGCCGCTGCCGGAGGCGAGCCGCTTGCCGAGCCCGATGGCCCCGGCCACCTGTTCCAGCACGGTGCACTCGGCCAGCGAAGGCCACACGTCGGTGGCCGCCCACACGGCGGCACCGGTGCCCCCGCCGACGTCGATCTGGGTACGCGGCTCGAAGCCGGGAGCGCGTAGGGCGGCTTCGGCGAGGACGGCGTGTACGGCGGCGTAGGTGGCCGGCATGCGATAGCCGGCGTACGCGGCGACGTCGGCTTCGGAGCTGAGGATCGGCGAAGTGGCCGCATCACCCTGGCGGTAGCGCGCGCTGAGGCGATCGACGGACTGGGTCAGCCGGGCCACGGGGTGCCGGGCGAGCTCGTCGTCGAGCGCGGAGGAGAGATCATCGGGGAGTACCGCCACGACGGGCAGATTAGCCGGGTGCCCCCGCGCACGAGCGCGGCGGCCGGTGCGGCCAGCCGGTGATCCGCGGTCCGGTTTGTCCCCCGGAATCGGTCCTGAGCTGCTAGTTTTCCCGCGCCAAAAGTTTTTTGCGACGGCTGTCGATCCGGCGCCCGGCCGTTCGACGCGTAGGCAGAAGCGAACGAAGGGAGACCGCGGTGCGGTTCATGGTGATCGTCAAGACCAACGAAGACTCCGAGGCGGGCAAGGGCCCCAGCGCCGAGCTGCTCGAGGAGATGGGCAAGTTCAACGAAGAGCTGGTCAAGGCCGGTGTCCTGCTCGCCGGCGAAGGGCTCACCCCGAGCTCGCAGGGTGCGCGCGTCATCTTCTCCGGCAGCGAGGAGCCCAAGGTCGTCGACGGCCCGTTCGCCGAGACCAAGGAGCTCGTCGGCGGCTTCTGGATCCTGCAGTGCCGGGACCGCGAAGAGTGCATCGAGTGGATCAAGCGGATGCCCAACCCCGAGGGCCAGGCCGGCGAGGTCGAGATCCGGCGGGTCGCCGAGGCGTCGGACTTCGAGAACATGACGCCGGAAGTGGCCGAAATGGAGGGCCGGATGCGGGCCCAGTCCGCCGGGCCGGCGTGACCATGCGGTTCCTGGTGATCGTCAAGGCCAGTCCCGAGTCGGAGGCGCCCGGGTTCCAGCCCAGCGCCGAAGAGCTGACCGAGATGACGAAGTTCAACGAGCGGCTGTTCGCCGAGGGCCGGATCGAGCTCGCCGAGGGGCTCACGTCCAGCGCCGACGGCTCGCGCGTGCTGTTCCAGGGCGACGCGGAGCCGAAGGTCATCGACGGCCCGTTCGCCGAGACCAAGGAGCTGATCGCGGGGTTCTGGGTGCTCAAGGGCGAGTCCCTCGAAGAGATCGTCGAGCTGATGAAGCAGGTCCCGAACCTCGGCCCGGGCGAGGGCGTGCTGGAGATCCGGCCGATCGACGAGTAGTGGGTTGCACCGCGGAAGATCACCCTGTCTGATGGCCGGGTGACGGTTGCGGACGCCCGGAGAACGGTCGAAACGGTCTGGCGGATCGAGTCGCCGCGCCTCATCGCGGGCCTGGCCCGGATGGCTCGCGGCGACGTCGGTCTCGCCGAAGAACTGGCGCAGGACGCGCTGGTCGCGGCGCTGGAGCAGTGGCCGGACGCCGGCGTACCCCGCAACCCCGGCGCGTGGCTGATGACGATCGCCAAGCGCCGCGCGGTCGACCAGTTCCGCCGCAACGAGCGGTACGCGGAGAAACTCGAGGAGGTCGGGCGCGACCAGCGGCTCGGCGACGGCGTCCTGCCCGACTTCGACGCGGCGCTCGACGACCACATCGAGGACGACGTCCTCCGCCTGCTGTTCGTCGCCTGCCACCCGGTGTTGAACACGCAGGCGCGGGTGGCGCTGACGCTGCGCATGCTCGGCGGCCTGACCACCGACGAGATCGCGCGCGCCTTCCTGGTCCGCGAATCGACGATCGCCCAGCGGATCGTCCGGGCGAAGAAGGCGCTCGCGGCGGCGAAGGTGCCGTTCGAGGTGCCGGAGGGCGACGAGCGCGTCGCCCGGCTGTCGTCCGTGCTCGAGGTCATCTACCTGGTGTTCAACGAGGGCTACTCGGCCACGCGCGGCGACGACTGGATGCGGCCGGCGCTCTGCGAGGAGGCGATGCGGCTCGGCCGCGTGCTCGCCGGGCTGATGCCGGGCGAGTCGGAGGTCCACGGCCTGGTGGCGCTGATGGAGCTGCAGGCGTCGCGCGCGAAGGCCCGCACCGGCCCGAACGGCGAACCGGTGCTGCTGCTGGACCAGGACCGCGCCCGCTGGGACCGGTTCCTGATCCAGCACGGCCTCGCGGCGCTGACGTTGTCCGAGCACATCGCCGAAGGCGCGTACGGCCCGTACTCGGCCCAGGCGGCGATCGCGGCCTGCCACGCCCGGGCGCGGACGGCCGGGGAAACGGACTGGGCCCGCATCGCGGCGCTCTACGAAGGCCTCGGGAAGCTCCAGCCGTCCCCGGTGATCGAGCTGAACCGCGGGGTGGCGGTGGCGATGGCGTACGGGCCGGAGGCGGGCCTGGAAGTGGTCGACGCGGTTGCCGGCGATCCCGCGCTGAAGGACTACCACCTGCTGCCCAGCGTCCGCGGCGACCTGCTGGAGAAGCTCGGCCGCCGCGCGGAAGCCGAGCAGGAGTTCCGGCGGGCCGCGGAGATGACGGAGAACTCCCGCGAGCGCGCGCTGCTGCTGGACCGCGCGACGGCGGTCGCCGGCTGAGGCGTCTCTCAGGCGGATAGCAATACTCTCCATTTCAGATAGTTAAACTATCCGTATGGAGGGGACTGTGGGGAAAACTGTGACCAGGCGGGCCGTCCTGGGTGGCGGTGCCGCGAGTGCGGCGGCCGTGCTCGCCGGGGCGTCGAGCGCTTCGGCTTCGGCTCCGGTGCAGGGCCGGTTCGACGGCAAGGTCGTGCTGATCACCGGCGCCACCTCGGGCATCGGGCGGGAGGCCGCGCTCGCGTTCGCGGCCCAGGGCGCCCGGGTGGGGTTCTGTGGCCGGCGCGCCGAACTCGGCCGTGAGGTGGAGCGCGAGCTGCGCGGCCGCGGGTGCTACGTCCGGGCCGACGTCCGCGAGCCGGCCCAGGTCGAGTCCTTTGTGGACGCGGTGGTGCGCCGCTGGGGCCGGCTGGACGTCGCGTTCAACAACGCGGGCATCACCCTCGCGAAGCCGCTGCACGAAATCGGCGTCGACGAATGGGAGGACGTCCAGCGGACCAACGCGCGCGGGGTCTTCCTCGCGATCAAGCACGAGGTCCCGCACCTGCTCGAAAACGGCGGCGTCATCATCTGCACCGCGTCGTCGCAAGCCGAGCACACCCGGCCCGGGCACGCGGCGTACACCGCCAGCAAGCGGGCGATCCAGGGCATCGTGAAGGCCGCCGCGCTCGACTACGGTGCCCGGGGGATCCGGGTGCTGTCGATCGACCCGGGGACCACCGACACCGCGTTCGTCCGCCCGCCGGGCATCCCCGACGACCAGTGGGCGCAGTTCAAGCGGGCGTGGGGCCCGCTGAACGTCCACGGCCTGCCGAGGATGGCGGAGCCGAAGGAAATCGCCGCCGCTGTCGTGGCCTTGGCGTCGCCCGACTTCTCCTACCTCACCGGGACGTCCGTGCTGGTGGACGGCGGCCTCGGCACCGGACGCCCGATGGTCATGCCGCCCCGGGGTTAGCGGCCGCGCCAGGCGAGCGGGGACAGCGTCATCGCCGCCTCGGCGACCTTCCGCGCGGTCTCCGTCTTGAGGCCCTTCCGCGCCGACTCGATCCACTCGTCGACCGGCCGGACGCCGATGTCCCGGTACTCCAGGGCCTGCAGGAGCATCTCCAGCTTGTCCGCGTCCTTGGCGCACAACGCTTCCGCGGACTCCCGCGTCTCGTACTCGTCGACGGCCTCGCGAACCAGGTCCCGGGACCGCTCGGGGAGCGAGGCCGTCTGGTCGGCGGTGATCTGCCGCGGCTCCGGCTTGCGCAGGTAGTCGCCGGCCGTCAGCGGGAGGTCGCCCGTGCGCGTCTCCTGCGTGTCGTGCCACAGCGCGAGGAAGGCCGCCCGCTCCGGGGACGCGCCTTCCTCCGCCGCGAGCAGCGCCGCGAGCTGGGCGGCGCGCAGGCTGTGCTCGCCGACCGATTCCGGGTCGCGGACCCCCGCGTGCCACCAGCCCGACCGGCGGACGCGTTTGAGGAGCCCGAGCTCGTAGCCGAACGAGGCCAGCGCTTCAGACGTCATGCCGCCCAGCCTAGGGCGACGGGATCAGGGCCGTCAGGATCGTCGCCTGGAGGAGCGAAATCACGCCGACCACCGCGGTGAGCAGCAGCGACCACAGGAACGTCTGCCGCAGCAGCGAGCCCTCCTTGCCGCTCTGCCCGATCGCCGTCGCGCCGATCGACAGGTTCTGCGGCGAGATCATCTTGCCCATCACGCCGCCCGAGGTGTTCGTCGCGCCGGCCAGGATCGGGTTCAGGTTCAGCTGCTGCGCCGAGATCACCTGCATCGGGCCGAACAGGCTGTTCGTCGACGCGTCCGAGCCGGTCAGGAACACGCCCAGCCAGCCGATGTAGGCCGAGAACAGCGGGAAGACCACGCCGGTCGTCGCCAGGGCCAGGCCCAGCGTCTGCGTCGCGCCCGAGTAGTTCATCACGAACGCGATGGCCAGGATCATGAAGATCGTCGCCAGTGCCCAGCGCATCTGGTGCAGCGTCTTGGCGTACGTCGTCAGCAGCAGTTTCGCCCGCCCGCCCATCGCGAACCCGGCGATCACCGCCGCGATCAGCGCGACCGTGCCGGGCGAGAAGAGGAAGTCGACGGTCAGCGTCGCCGCGTACGGCGCGTTCTTCGCGGTGATCGGCGGGTGCTGGACGACGTGGTTGTGCAGCCCCGGCCAGGCGAAGACCCAGTCGGCCTGGTGCAGCAGCTTCGTCAGGTCGAGCCAGGTGGGGAGGTTCTTGAAGATCGTCCCGATCCGCGACAGGAAGATCGCCAGGATCAAGATGATGTAGGGCATCCACGCGTACAGCGCGCCGCGCTCGGCCTGGGCGGCGCCGAGGCTCTTGGCCGGGGTGGCTTCCTCGCCGTCGAAACGCCACACCGTCGCCGGCTGCCAGAAGCGGGTCAGGATCCACAGCGCGGCCATCGCGGTGAGCGCGGCGAGGACGTCGACCAGGCTGGCGCTGATGTAGTTGGACGCGACGAACTGCATGGCCGCGAAGGCGAGCCCGGCGGTCAGCACGGCCGGCCACACCTCGAGCATGCGCTTCCAGCCGGCCAAGACGACGACCAGGAACGCCGGGATGATCAGCGCCAGGAGCGGGACCTGGCGGCCGACCGCCGCCGAGAAGAGCTCGGTCGCCTGGTCCTGCTTGAGGTGCAGGATCGGCGCGGTCAGCCGGCCGAGCACGATCAGCGGGTTGCCCAGGCCACCGAACGCGACCGGCGCGGTGTTCGCCAGCAACGCCAGCACGACGGCTTTCACCGGCGGGAACCCGAGCGCGGCCATCATCGCCGCGGTGATCGCGATCGGCGACCCACCGCCGGCGACCCCTTCGAGCAGCGCGCCGAAGCTGAACGCGATGAGCAGCGCCTGCAGCCGCCGGTCCTCGCTGAACCCGGCGAGCACCCGCTTGATCGCGTCGAACCGGCCGGTGGCGACGGTGACGTTGTGGAAGTACACGGCGTGGAAGGCGATCCAGGCCACCGACCACACGCCGAACACGATGCCCATCGCGGCGGAGTCGAACGCCAGCGCGGCCGGCATCCGGTAGAGCAGGAGGGCGACGCCGAGCGCCGTCACCAGCGCCAGCGCCGCGGAGAGGTGCGCGGAGAACCGGATCACCCCGAGTGAAACCAGCAGCACGATGATCGGGAGCGCGGCGAGCAGCGCGGAAAGCCACAGCCCGCCCGCCGGCTGGTAGTCCTGGATCCAGGTCACGGTCGGCTCCTTTGCCGGTTTCGCGGGTGGTCAGGCCGGCCGGCTCCGGACGTACCCGAGCCGCAGCGACAGGGCGGCGGCCGTCCCGGCCACCGAGGCCCCGAGTTCGTCGAGCCGCCGCAGCACGCGCGGAGCGGGCCCGGCGATGCTGATGGCGGCGATCGGCCGCCCCGAGTGATCCCGCACGGCGGCGGCGACGCACCCGACGTCGGGCTCGTTCTCGACCTCGTCGATCGCCCACCCGCGGCGGCTGGTCTTCGCGAGCTCGTCGAGCAGCCGGTGCGGGTCGATGATGGTCTTGAGGGTGAGCGAGTCGAGCTTCATCCGCCGCACCCGTTCGAGCCGATCGGCCTCGGGCAGCGCGGCGAGCCACGCCTTCCCGAGCGACGTCGCGTGCTGCGGCCGCCGAGTGCCGAGCCGGCAGGCGAGCGTGACGGCACTGGCACTGCGTTCGGTGGCGACGTAGACCATGGTGTCGTTGTCGGGAACGGCGAGGTAGGTGGTTTCGCCGGACCGTTCGGCGAGCGAGGCGAGGTACCGCGGAGCGCACCGGTGCAGATCGGTGGCGGCCATCGCCCGGGCCCCGAGTTCGACGAGCCGCGTGCCGAGCCGCACCCGCCCGGTGACCTGGTCGGCCTCGAGGTACTCGAGGTTCTTGAGGGTGCCGACGATCCGGTAGGCGGCGCTGCGGGAAAGCCCCAGTTGCCGCGCGATCGCATTGGTGGAAATCTCCTGGTGCCGCCCGACGTGCTCCAGCACGGCAAGCCCGCGTTCGAGAGTTCCGCTTTGTTCGAGCCCGCGCTCCGGTCCCACGACGCCCTCCATTTCCCGCTGAGCGGCACGCCTTTCCGCTGGCTGGGGTTGGACGGTAACACCTCCGATGTATCTGCGGTAGATCTTGGAAAGTTTCGCAACAATGCGAGTAGTTGTGGATGCTAATTGGTTCAACATCCGATGGTTAAGTTTCCTACCTATGGCGGTTGCGCGGCTCCGAGCGGCGTCGTTCGACACGTTCGACAGGTGGGTTGTTCAGATGTGTGAATGTGCGGCCGGGTTGTCCACGGGGTGACGGCAATGTGGACAAAGCGGCGGTGATGGGCGTTCTTTCGCCGTTGTTGTCGGTCGGCGCCGATACGCTGGACCCGGGGGGCGCCCCCGCGGGTGGTGGTGGGTCGCCTTGGCCGAGTGGCTTGGTGCCCGCCGCGCTGCGACCCCGGGCGAGCGCTCTCTGCGGGATCTCCGCCTGATCGGCGCGGCCGGCGAGTGGCTTGGTGCCCGCCGCCTACGACCCCGTGTGAGCGAGCGTCCTCTGTGGGATCTCCGCCTGATCGGCGGACCGGCGGGTGGCTGGTGCCCACCACCCCGAAGCTCGATTGTCACTACGGACGGTGGTACCGCGTCAAGGCGGGAAAGCGTGCCTTGACCCGGCACCACCGTCCGCGTG
>NZ_JBSGBK010000150.1:0-11784 GCF_053601215.1 Amycolatopsis sp. NPDC004772 | reverse complement strand
GCCCCCTTGGGTGGGGTGGGTCGCCCCCCCCCCCCGTTTGGGGGTGGGGGGGCCCCCCCCCCCCCCCAACGCCACATTGGGGCGCATGAGAAGCCGCGCGTCAGCCGCCGGTGGCCGCGCGGTGCAGCTTGCGCAGTGCGCGCACCGCCTCCACCGCCCGGTCGCGGTCCACGGCCTGCACCGCCATCACCGCGTGGTACTCGTCGTCCGGGAGTTCCAGCCGGGCCCACGACGCGCCGTCCGGGAAGCTCACCGACAGCACGTCGCTCCACGCGAACCGGCGGGTGATCAGCACGTTCCGCACCTCGATGCCCTCCGCGTCGGCCCGCACGCGCGCGATCGCGAACAGCATCACCCCGCACGCCAGCAGGATGCCGATGCCCACCATCGCCGCCTGGTCGGAGCGCTGGAAGCGCACCCCGGTGTCGCCGTTGCGCAGCAGGATCGCCACCACGATGAACACCGCCAGCAGCGCCACCGCCAGCACGCTGCACATGATCGTCGCCCGGCGGGGGCGGATCACCAGCGAAGTCGCGACGCTCACTGGAAACCCCGCTCGGTCCACGGCTGGCGCAGGCTCCGCAGCACGTGCGCGGAGTCCAGGGCCGCCACCGTCGCCTCGTAGCCCTTGTCCTCCTTCGAGCCCGGGCGGCCCGACCGGTCGACGGCCTGCTCGTGCGTGTCGCACGTCAGGACGCCGTTGCCGACCGGGGTGCTCTCGTCGAGCGCGACCCGGGTCAGGCCCGCGGTCACCGCGTCGCACACGTACTCGAAGTGCGGGGTGCCGCCGCGGATGACCACGCCGAGCGCGACCACCGCGTCGTGGTTGCGGGCCAGCGCCTGGGCCACCACCGGGAGCTCGACCGCGCCCGCGACGTGGACGACCGTCGGCTCCTCCTCCAGCTCCGCTTCCTTCGCGGCGACCAGGGCGCGCTCCAGCAGGACGTCGGTGATGTCCGCGTTCCAGCGGGTGGCGACGATGCCGAGCTTCAGCGACTTGCAGTCGGAGAGGTCCAGCTTGACGTCCGGACGGCCTTCGCCGCTCACAGTGCTCCTCCGTCGGGGTGCTCGGTGCCCGCGCCGACCTGGTCGTAGTGCTCCAGCTGGGCCAGGTCGTGCCCCATCCGGTCGCGCTTGGTCCGCAGGTAGCGCAGGTTCTCCGGGTTCGGCGAGATCGGCAGCGGCACGCGGCCGGTGACGCGCAGGCCGTAGCCCTCCAGGCCGATCCGCTTGGCCGGGTTGTTCGACAGCAGCCGCATGGTGCGGACGCCGAGGTCGCAGAGGATCTGCGCGCCGGTGCCGTAGTCGCGGGCGTCGGCCGGGACGCCGAGCGCGAGGTTGGCGTCGACGGTGTCCGCGCCGTCGTCCTGCAGCTGGTAGGCCTGCAGCTTGTGCAGCAGGCCGATGCCGCGGCCTTCGTGGCCGCGGATGTAGAGCACGACGCCGCGGCCTTCGGTGGCCACCGCTTCCAGGGCCGCCTCCAGCTGCGGGCCGCAGTCGCAGCGCAGCGAGCCGAAGACGTCGCCGGTGAGGCACTCGGAGTGGACGCGGACCAGGATGTCCTGGCCGTCGCCGATCTCGCCGTAGACGAACGCGACGTGCTCGATGCCGTCGAGCAGCGAGTCGTAGCCGACCGCGCGGAACGTGCCCGCGGCGAGGGGGATGCGGGCCTCGGCGACCCGCTCGACCTGCTTCTCGGTGCGGCGGCGGTAGGCGATCAGGTCGGCGATGGTGATGATCGCCAGGTCGTGGTCGGCGGCGAACACCTCGAGCTCGTCGCGGCGCGCCATGTCGCCTTCGTCCTTCTGCGACACGATTTCGCAGAGCACGCCGGCCGGGGCGAGGCCGGCCATCCGGGCCAGGTCGACCGACGCCTCGGTGTGGCCGGGCCGGCGCAGCACGCCGCCTTCCTTGGCGCGCAGCGGCACGACGTGCCCGGGGCGGCGGAAGTCCTTCGCCGTGGAGGCCGGGTCGGCCAGCAGCCGGATCGTGTGCGCGCGGTCGGCGGCGGAGATGCCGGTGGTGATGCCGTCGGCGGCGTCGACCGTGACGCTGTACGCGGTGCCGCGCGCGTCCTGGTTCGTGTGGTACATCGGCGGCAGGTCCAGCCGGTCCGCTTCGGACTCGGTCAGCGCCACGCAGACGTACCCCGAGGTGTAGCGGACCATGAAGGCCAGCAGTTCCGGCGTCGCCTTCTCGGCGGCGAAGATGAGGTCACCCTCGTTCTCGCGGTCCTCGTCGTCGACCACGACGACCGGGCGGCCGGCCGCGATGTCCGCGATCGCGCGCTCGATGGCGTCGGCGTCGAACACCGCTCCGGTGCCGCACGGGGTCCAGCCCGCTGCCGGCTCTGCCGTCTCACTCATGACGCTCCTCCGTGCTGATTCTGCACCTGGTCGCGGATGTGCGCCTCGGCCAGCTTTTCCACGTACTTCGCGACCACGTCGACCTCGAGGTTGACCAGGTCGCCGGCCTCCCGGCCGCCGAGCGTGGTCACCTCCAGGGTGGTCGGGATCAGCGCCACCTTGAACTGGTCGGCGGTCACCGCGGCCACGGTCAGGGAGATCCCGTCGACCGCGATCGAGCCCTTCTCCACCACGTACCGGGCCAGGTGCGCCGGCAGTGCGAACGTCGTGACGCCGTTCTCATCGCGGCCGAGGAACACGCCGGTGCCGTCGACGTGGCCCTGCATGATGTGCCCGCCGAGCCGGCCGCCGGCCGGGGTGGCGCGTTCGAGGTTGACCCGGTCACCGACCGCGACCTTGGCCAGGCTCGACCGCTCCAGCGTCTCGTTGACGACGTCGACGGTGAACTCGCCGCCCGCCACCTCGACGACGGTCAGGCAGACACCGCTGACCGCGATCGAGTCGCCGTGCCCGGCGTCGCTGGTGACCAGCGGGCCACGGACGCGCAGCCGGGCGGCGTTCGTCAGCTGCTCGACCGCGGTGACTTCGCCGATCTCCTCGACTATGCCGGTGAACACGTGCGCTGCCTCCTTGAGAGCCGGTCCTTCCATCCAACACCCGCCGCGGTCCGGTGGCTTCTCCGGTGCCGCTGCGGGGTCAGCCGGCCCGGACGCGGGCCGCCTGTTCGCGCAGCGCGGCGACCGCCTTGCCCGGGTCGCCGGCGCCGTAGACGGCGGATCCGGCGACGAAGCAGTCGACCCCGGCCTCGGCGGCCTGCTCGATGGTGTCGGCGTTGATGCCGCCGTCGATCTCGACGATCAGCTTCAGGTGCCCGGTGTCGACCAGCCGGCGCGCGGTGCGGACCTTCTCCAGCACGTCGGCGATGAACGACTGCCCGCCGAAGCCCGGCTCGACGGACATGACCAGCAGCGTGTCGTAGTGCTTGAGCGCGTCGAGCCACGGCTCGAGCGCGGTGCCGGGCTTGAGCGACAGGCCCGCCTTCGCGCCCGCGGCCCGCAGGTTCTTCGCCAGCGCGACCGGGTCCTGGGCGGCCTCGGCGTGCACGGTGACGTTGTAGGCGCCGGCCTCGGCGTACCCGACCGCCCAGCGGTCCGGGTCGTCGATCATCAGGTGGCAGTCGATCGGCAGGTCGGTGCTGTCGATCAGGGCCTTCGCCACGGGCAGGCCGAGGGTCAGGTTGGGCACGAAGTGCGCGTCCATGACGTCGACGTGGACCCAGTCGGCGCGGGTTTCCCCGCCGGCCGCGACGGCGGCGATCTCCTCGCCGAGCCGGGCGAAGTCCGCCGCGAGGATGCTGGGTGCGATCAAAGGTCGGTCTGCCACGTCCCGAGTGTAGGAGGACCGCGCTAACGCCCGCTAACCGGTGACATCCGAGGCTTCGCCTCGGGCCGGGGGCTCCGCCACCCGGACCCCCGAAAGCGTGGTGGTGACCAGGATCTGGCTCCGGAGAGGGAGGTCACCGGGCACCGGTGCGCCCTAACCTCGACCGCATGTCCGGATTCCTGGCGTCCCTGGTGCGGATCGGCAGCTACCGCAGCCTGCCGTACGCCGTCGCGTGTGCCGTCCTCACCCTGCCGATTTCCCCCTTCGCCTTCGCCGCGGCGGTGTCCGTCGAGGCCGATTCCCGCGTGCGGGCCCTGCTCGCCTTGCTCGCCCTGGCGGTGCTGATGGGGCTGCTGGGCCTGCTGGGACCGGTCCGGCGGCTCGGCGTCGGCCTGGCGAACACCCTGCTCGGCACGGCCATCCCGGCCCCGGACGGGCGCCCCGGCGCCGGTTCGCGGCTGCGTTCGGGCCTGTGGCTGGCCCTGCACACGGCGCTGAGCGGCATCCTGCTCACCGTGCTCGCCTTCCTGAGCCTGGGCCTGCTCGTGCCCGCGGTCTGGCTGGCCGGCGGCCAGGACACCATCAGCCTGTTCTGGGACGAGGTCCCGCTCGGCGGGTGGACGGTCCCGTTCGCGGTCGTGCTGCTCTTCGCGGCGCTGGTGCTGTCCGCGGGCGCCACCCGCGGCTTCCGGACCGGCGCGGCGGCGCTCCTCGGCCCGTCCGCGGCCGAGCGGACGTCGCTGGCCGAACGCCGGGCCGCGGTCCTGGCGCAGCGCAACCGCCTGGCCCGCGAACTGCACGACTCGATCGGGCACACGCTGACGACGTCGACCATCCAGGCGGCCGCCGCGGCCGATCTGGTCGAAGCGGACCCGGCCCAGGTCCGGCGCGCACTCGGCACGATCGAAGAAGCGTCCCGAAGCGCTCTCGAGGACCTCGACCACGTCCTCGGCCTGCTGCGCGAGGAGCCGGCCGCGAAGGCGCCGACGCGCACGCTGGCCGAAGTCGACGTCCTCGCCGTGCGCGCCCGCGAAGCCGGGCTCGACGTGCGCCTGGCCGTCTCCGGGCCGGTCGCCGCGCTGCCCGCCACGGTGTCGCGCGAGGGCTACCGGATCGTCCAGGAGGGCCTGACCAACGCGCTGCGCCACGCCGGTCCCGGCGCGGTCGACGTCCGCGTCGAGGCCGGGCCGGACCGCCTCGGCATCGCGGTCGTCAACGCGCTGCCCGACGACGGGCCGCGGACCGGGCGCCGCGGGCTGGCCGGGCTCGCCGAGCGCGTCGAAGCCCTGCGCGGCGAGCTCGACGCCGGCCCGGACGGGCAGCAGTGGCGGCTGCGCGCGTCCATCCCGCTGCGGGCGGGCGCGTGACGCCCACGGTGCTGCTCGCCGACGACGAGCCGCTGGTCCGGACCGGGCTGCGGGCGCTGCTGGAGCAGCAGGGCCTGCCGGTGGTCGGCGAGGCGGCCGACGGCGGCGAGGTCCTGGCCGCGGTGCGGCGGACCGGGCCGGACGTCGTCCTGATGGACGTCCGGATGCCCGGCACGGACGGCATCGAGGCCACCCGGCAGGTGCTGGCGGCGCTCGCCGAGCCCCCGAAGATCCTGGTCGTCACGACGTTCGACAACGACGACCACGTGCACGAGGCGCTGCTGGCCGGCGCGAGCGGGTTCCTGCTGAAGCGGGCGCGCAAGGAGGAGATCGCGCACGCCGTGCGGACGGTCGCCGCCGGCGAGTCCCTGCTGTTCCCCGAGGCGATCCGGCGGCTGGTGAGCGGACGGCCCCCGGGCGGCGTCCACGCGCGGGCGGCGAAGACGCTCACCCGTCGCGAAGCCGAGGTGCTGCGGCTCATCGCCACCGGACTGTCCAATCAGGACATCGCGGCGGCGCTGGTGATCAGCCTGGAGACGGTGAAGACCCACGTGGGCAACATCTTCGCCAAACTCGGCGCCGGAAACCGCAGCCAGGCAGTGGTCATAGCGTACGAATCGGGCGTCGTCCGGCCGGGGCACCTCGGCGGTCAATAACCGACGTGCTCCCGGTCACCCGCGGGAAGTCATGAGTTCGGCCAGCGGCCACCCTCCGGTCACCTTCAGTCCCTCCACGGCACACATGCGGGAGGACTAATGACCCGTGTCCGAAATCCGGGCGCTTACCTCCCGAAGTTCCCCAACGAGGAGAAACATGGCTTCGCTGTTCGCCGGCCGCCGCCGGTGGCTGGTCGCGGGCGCGCTCGGCGCCGCGCTGGTCGCCGCCGCTCCGGTCGCCCTGGCCACCAACGGCTCCGGCACCCCCGACGCGCGTTCGTCGGCCGGCACCGGTGACCGCACCGCCGACGTCCGCGCCGCGGTCCAGGGCGGCCACGCCCGCAACGTCATCCTGTTCATCGGCGACGGCATGGGCCAGTCGGAGATCACCGCCGCCCGCAACTACGAGCGCGGCGCCGCGGGCCGGCTCGCCATGGACGAGCTGCCGCTGACCGGTGACTACACGACCTACGCGGTCGAGCAGAACAACCCGGCCAAGCCGAACTACGTGACCGACTCGGCCGCGTCCGGCACCGGCTGGGCCACCGGCACCAAGACCTACAACGGCGCCATCTCCGTCGACGCCTACGGCAACGACGTCCCGACGATCCTGGAGATCGCCAAGCGCAACGGCCTGCGCACCGGCGACGTCACCACCGCCGAGGTCCAGGACGCGACCCCGGCCGTGCTCGGCTCGCACGTCGTCAACCGCGACTGCAAGGGCCCGGTCGAGACGACCGCGAAGTGCGCGAAGAACGCCAAGGAGAACGGCGGCCTCGGCTCGATCTCCGAGCAGCTGGTGCAGACCCGCCCCGACGTCCTGCTGGGCGGCGGCGCGAAGTACTTCAACCAGCCCGTGACGGCCGGCAAGTTCAAGGGCAAGACCGTCCTGGACCAGGCCAAGGCGGCCGGCTACACCGTGGTCAACACCGCGGCGGATCTGGCGGCGGCGAAGAAGGGCAAGCCGGTGCTCGGCCTGTTCGCCGACGGCAACATGCCGGTCAACTGGACCGGCCCGGCGGCCGTGCACGGCGGCACCGCGCCGGCCCGCTGCACCCCGAACCCGAAGCTGCCGGCCACCCAGCCGAAGCTGGCCGACCAGACCCGCAAGGCGCTCGAGCTGCTCGACGACCGCCGCAGCGACAAGGGCTTCTTCCTGCAGGTCGAGGGCGCGAGCATCGACAAGCAGGACCACGCGGCCGACCCGTGCGGCCAGATCGGCGAGACGGTCGACTTCGACGCGGCGATCGCGGCGGGCACGGCGTTCGCCCGCAGCCACCCCGACACCCTGGTGCTGGTAACGGCCGACCACGGCCACAGCAGCCAGATCGTCGAGCCCACCGCCACCCCGGGCCTGACCGCGACCCTGGTCACCAACGAGGGCGCGAACATGACGCTGGCCTACGGCACGGCGGAAACCGGCGGCTCGCAGTCGCACACGGGCACGCAGGTGCGCATCGCGGGTCTCGGCCCGCAGGCGGCCAACATCGTCGGCCTGACCAACCAGACCGACCTGTTCGGCACCCTGAAGCGCGCCCTGAAGCTGCGCTGAGTGGTGGGGCGGACCCCCGGGTCTCCCGGGTGGTCTGCCCCATGCCCCCTGGTGCCGGAGTTCCCTAGCGTGGAGAACTCCGAGACACCAGGGGGTTTTCTCATGCGGAAGTCATTGCGGGTCGTCACCGCCGGCACGCTCGCCGCGTTGCTGGCCGCGACCACGGCGGCGCCGGCACTCGCGGCCACGGCGGATCCGGTCCAGGCGGGCCTGGACCGGATCACCACGCAGGTGCCGGGGGCCGAGGCCGTCGTCCAGGACGGTCACCGGACCCGGTTCGTGCGCAGCGGCACGGGCGATCTCGTGACCGGAAAGCCGTTCCCGCGCAACGGTTCCTTCCGGGCCGGGAGCGTCACGAAGACGTTCGTCGCCACGGTCGTGCTGCAGCTGGCCGCCGAAGGCCGGGTGCGGCTGGACGCGCCGGTTGCCCGGTACCTGCCGGGGCTGCTGCCCGACGGGCGGATCACCGTCCGGCAGCTGCTCCAGCACACGAGCGGGCTCTACAACTACACCGACGACCTGGACCGCAGCGACCCGGAAACGTTGCGGCACCGCGGAGCCGAGCCGGCCGAGCTGGTGGCGATCGCGCTGGAGCACCCGGCGCTGTTCCCGCCGGGGACGAGCTGGTCGTACTCGAACACGAACTACATCGTGGCCGGGATGATCGTGGAAGGCGTGACCGGGCGTGACCTGAGCGGCGAGATCGCCCGCCGGATCACGCGGCCGCTGGGCCTGCGCGACACGTACCTGCCCCGCCGGGGCGACGAGCAGCTGCCGGAGCCGCACGCGGTGGGCTACCTGCCGGTGGGTGGGAAGCTGGTGGACTTCAGCGACTTCGACGCCACGATCGCGGGAGCGGCGGGCGGGCTGGTCAGCACCCCGGCGGACCTGGACCGGTTCTACGGCGCCCTGCTGGGCGGACGGCTGCTGCGCCCGGCCGAGCTGGCGGAGATGCAGCGGACGGTCCCGGCCGACCTGGGCGTACCGAACGCCCGCTACGGCTTGGGTCTGGGCAGCGTCCCGTTGTCGTGCGGGCTGTTCTGGGGACACGAAGGCGGAATACCGGGCTTCACCAACCTGGCCGGCGTGGGTCCGCACGGCCGCCGGAGCACGGTGGTGGTGAACCAGAACCCGGCACCGGGCGCCTCGGCGCAGCTGTTCACGGTCACCGAAGCGGCGTTGTGCCCGTAGGCCGGCGGGCGGGAACCCTCCGTTCGCGGCCCGGAATTGTCGGTGCCTGCCGGTAGAGTCGAAAACGGGGGGCGCCCCCGCGCGCGGGTTGTGCCGGCCTGCTCAGGGCAGCAGGTCCAGAGCCTCGGTCCACGGCCGCCGGACGTCCAAGCGGTGCAGCGTCACCCCGGCGCCCTGCAGGGTGTCGAGGTGGCGTTGCCACGCCGGGTGGTGCGCCCGGGTGTCCTGGATCTGGTACGCCACCACCACCGTGATCCCCGGCGCGCCCAGCACGTCACCCAGCACCGTCAGCGCCTGGTTGTCCGCGATGCCGAGCGCGAGCTTGGCGACCGAGTTCGCCGACGCCGGCGCGAACAGGAACACCGACGGGTCCGGGTGCGGCCGCGGCTCGCCCGGCAGCCGGGAGACGCTGCGGACCGGCAGGTCCGTGCAGGCGGCGACGTCGGCGAGCGCACCGGTCGCCTCGAGCCAGCGGTGTGCGGTCGGCGTCAGCGTGATCGCCGGCCGCCAGCCGCGGTCGGCGGCGGGGCGGGCCAGCTCGGCGGCGAACCGGGTGTCCAGCCCGCCGCACGAGCCGGCGACCAGCCCGAGGTCCCTCACGGTTTGCGCAGCACGGCGCAGAACATCGCATCCGTGCCGTGGCGGTGCGGCCACAGCTGGACGTACGGCCCGTCGCCGAGCTCCGGGACGCCGGGGAAGAACTCGCGCGCGTCCTGTACCTCGGCCTTCAGCCGCCGCGCCGTCTCCGCGAAGACGCCTTCGGTCTCCGCCAGGTGCGGCGAGCAGACGACGTACGTCAGCACGCCTCCCGGCCGCAGCAGCTCGTAAGCCGCGGTGATCAGCTCGCCCTGCAGCTTCGTCAGGTCCGCGACGTCGGACGGCTGACGTCGCCAGCGCGCCTCCGGTCGCCTCCGCAGCGCGCCGAGGCCGCTGCACGGCGCGTCGACGAGGATCCGGTCGTACCCCGGCTCCAGGCCGCTCTCGCGTCCGTCGGCGACGTGCACCTTCACCGGCAACCCGCTCGTCGCCTTCTCGACGAGCTTCGCGCGGTGCGGCGCCTTCTCGACGGCGTCGACGGTTGCGCCGCTCAACGCGGCCAGCGCGCCGAGCAGCGCCGCCTTGCCGCCGGGACCCGCGCACAGGTCGAGCCAGCGTTCGTCGGTGCCTTCGAGCGGCACCTTCGTCGCGGCGATGGCGCAGAGCTGGCTGCCCTCGTCCTGAACCGCGGCCAGCCGCTCGCGGACCGGCTCGGCGTCGGCCGGGTCGCCGGCGCCGGACGGCAGGCGCACGCCGTACGGCGAGTACGGCGCGGGGTCGCCGCCGGTGATCGCGGCGAGCTCGTCCGCACTGATCTCGCCGGGACGGGCGACGAGGTGGACCTCGGGGCGCGCGTCGTCGGCTTCCAGCGCGGCCTTGAGACCGGCGCCCTTGTCACCCAGCGCTTCGGCGAACGAGCGGGCGATCCAGCGCGGGTGCGCGGTGCGCAGCGCGTAGGCCCCGATCGGGTCGGCCGCCTCGTCCGGCGCCAGCTCGTCGAGCCACGCTGCTTCGTCCTTTTCGGACACCTTGCGCATGATCGCGTTGGCGAAACCGGTGGCCCACGAACCGGCTTCCGCGCGTACGAGATCCACAGTGGACGTCACGGCGGCGTGCTCGGGGATGCGGGTGCGCAGCAGCTGGTAGACGCCGAGGCGCAACGCGTCGAGCACCGCCGGGTCGGTCTGCTTGAGCGGGCGCTCGGCGCAGGCCTCGATGACGGCGTCGAGCAGGCCCTGCGCCCGCGACGCGCCGTAGGCGAGTTCGGTGGCCAGCGCGGCGTCCCGGCCGGTGATCCGCCGCTCGCGCAGCAGGTCCGGCAGGACCAGGTTGGCGTAGGCGTCCTTCGTCCGGACGGCCGCGAGGACGTCGAACGCGGCCTGCCGGGCGGCGTCCACCTCCGGCGGGCGGCGCGGCCCTTCCTTGCGCGGGGCCGGCCGGCCCCGCTGCGGCCGTGACGGGCGTCGTTCCCTGTGGTCGTTCACCGGAGGCGCTCTCCCTGGTCGATCCGTGTTCCGCGCGCCCAGTCGGTGGCCGCCATCCGTTTCTTGCCGGGTGCCTGGACTTCGCCGAGCCGCAACGGCTTCGTCGCCGTCCCGACCAGCACCCGTTTGCGCTCGACCACGATCTCGCCCGGCGGCGGGCCGGGTTCGTCGAGCACCGTGACCGGGCCGAGCTTGAAGCGTTCCCCGCGGAACTCGGCCCACGCGCCCGGGTCCGGGCTGACCGACCGGATCTGCCGGTCGACGGCCGACGCGGGGTCGGCGAAGGACACGCGCGCGTCCTCGACGGTCACCTTCGGCGCGTAGCTGACGCCCTCGGCGGGCTGCTCGCGCGCGACGAGGCTGCCGTCGGCCAGACCGTCCATGGTGGACAGCAGCAGCTTGGCCCCGGACTCGGCGAGCCGCCCGAGCAGCGCGCCGGCGGTGTCGGTGGCGCCGATCGCCTCGGTGACGACGCCGAAGACCGGGCCGGCGTCCAGTTCCTTGACGATCCGGAAGGTCGAGGCCCCGGTGATCTCGTCGCCGGCGCGGATCGCGGCCTGCACGGGCGCAGCCCCCCGCCACGCGGGCAGCAGCGAGAAGTGCAGGTTCACCCAGCCCAGCCGCGGAATGTCGAGGGCGGCCTGCGGCAGCAGCGCCCCGTAGGCGACGACCGGGCAGGCATCGGGCGCGAGCTCGGCCAGCCGCGCGAGGAAGGCGGGATCACCGGCGCGCGCGGGCGTGAGGACCTCGATGCCGTGTTCATCGGCAAGGGCGCCGACGGGCGACCGCACGACGCGGCGGCCGCGCCCGGCCTGCGCATCGGGCCGCGTGACGACGGCGACGACCTCGTGCCGCCCGGAATCGAGCAGGGCACGCAGGGCGGGGACCGCCGGGTCGGGAGTGCCGGCGAAGACGAGCTTCATCGGCCCACCCCCGGCGGAAGCAGGGTTTCAGGTGGCTGGAACATCGAGGCCGAGTCTAGAAGGCGCCTCCCGGCCGGGCGCGCCAGTGCCCCGATGTGCGGAGCCGCAGCTCAGGCGGGGGTTGTCCACATCGGGGTGGTGCTGGGGACAACCGGGGCGGGGTGGCGGGTTTCCCGGCTTTTCGTCGGGTGCGGTCGATACGCTGGACAAGGGCACGGCCCCCCAGGGAGGGCAGGGTTCCGGCAAAGTCGTTTGTGCTGGTCAAGGGAGTATTCCGTAGAGTGTGAGCGGTCGCGAGGTGTCGCGAGCGATGTGGCGGAGAGCT
>NZ_JBSGBK010000149.1:0-11794 GCF_053601215.1 Amycolatopsis sp. NPDC004772 | reverse complement strand
TGGGTGCGTTGGACGCACCGAACGCCACATTG
The DNA here is from genome assembly GCF_053601215.1 of Amycolatopsis sp. NPDC004772. Lineage (NCBI taxonomy): Bacteria > Bacillati > Actinomycetota > Actinomycetes > Pseudonocardiales > Pseudonocardiaceae > Amycolatopsis > Amycolatopsis sp. NPDC004772. Next base: position 11,762 of record NZ_JBSGBK010000149.1, on the reverse strand, counting down.
GGTGCGTCTGACGCACCCAACGCCACATTGGGGCGCTTGGGGCCTGGTCAGCCGACGCGGATTCGGGGGTCCAGGATGCCGTACAGGAGGTCGGCGACCAGGTTGGCGATCACCACGCTGGCCGCGATCACCACCAGCCAGCCCATCAGGACCTGGGGGTCGTTCTTGTTGACCGCTTCGACCAGCAGTGTTCCCATGCCGTGCCAGTTGAAGACCGTCTCGGTGATGATCGCGCCCGTCACCGTGGCGCCGAAGTTGACCGAAAACAGGGTCATCACCGGGATCAGGGCGTTGCGGAACGCGTGGCGCCAGATCACGCGGCTGTTCGACACGCCCTTGGCGCGCGCGGTGCGCACGTAGTCGGCGCCCAGGACCTCCAGCATCGACGCCCGCTGGAAGCGGCTGTACGCGGCGAACGTGATGGCCATGATCGACAGCGTCGGCAGCAGGAACGCGCCGACGTACTTCGCGAGCGCGTCACCCACTCCGGTGGCCGTGAGGCTCTCCGGGCTCGTCGTCCGGAGCCACGGGTCGCCGAGGACGTCGGACAGGCCGAGGTCGCGGACCCAGCCGTTGGCGCGGATCGCGTAGCCCTTGAGGACGATCGCCACGCAGAAGATCGGCATCGAGAACATCAGGAACGCCAGCGTCGTCGCCAGGTAGTCCCAGATCGAGTACTGCTTCACCGCCGCCAGGACACCCACCAGGACGCCGAAGACCAGGGCCAGCACCGACGCCGTCAGCACCAGCTCCAGCGTCACCTTGAACGCGGCCATCACCTTCGGCTGGACCGGGGTGAACGCGTTGCCCTGGGCGATCGAGATGCCCCAGTCGCCGGTCACGAAGTGGCCGAGCCAGCTGAAGTAGCGGGCGATGACGCTCTGGTCCAGGCCCAGCTTGTGCTCGGTCTCGGCGATCGCGGACGCGCTGATCCCCGGTTTGCTGCGGAGCTCGCCCAGCGGGTCGCCGGTGTTGGCGACCATCACGAAGCAGAGGAACGTGCCGATCAGCAGCACCGGGATCGAAATGGCCAGCCTGCGGAGCACGTACAGCACGAGATTCATCCGAAACCCCCAGGTCCGGCGATCCCCGCGGAAACGGACGCGGGGGCGACCGGAACCGGTCACCCCCGCGTCGCGCGTTCAGGCCTTCATTCTCCGCTGGCGCGGGTCGAAGGCGTCGCGAAGACCGTCACCGATGAAGTTGATCGTCAGTGAAATCAGCACGAGCACGATGAACGGCCCGAAGAACAACGCCGGCCGGGTCTGCAGCTGGGCGTAGTTCTCCAGGATGACGCGGCCGAGCGAGGTGTCCGGCAGCTGGACGCCCAGGCCGATGAACGACAGCGCGGCTTCCGCCAGCACGGCCTGCGCGACCGCGAGGGTCGCGTTGACCGTGATGCTGCCGACCATGTTCGGCACCAGGTGCTTGAAGATGATCCGGAACGTCCCGGCGCCCGACGCGCGGGCCGCGTCGACGAACTCGCGCTGGGACAGCGACATCGCCTCGGCGCGGGTGATCCGGGCGATCTGCATCCAGCCGAACGCCGCCAGCACCAGCGCGACGATGTACCAGGAACCGCCGCCGAAGACCTTGGCGAGGATGGCCGCCGCGGCGATCTGCGGGATGATCAGGAACAGGTCCGTCACCCGGGAGATCGCCGAGTCGGAGAACCCGCGCAGGTAGCCGGCGACCGCACCGAACACGACCCCGATCACGGTGGCCAGGATCGACACGGTGAGCGCGATGAGGAGCGAGTACTGCGTACCGCGCAGCACCTGCGACACCATGTCCTTGCCGACCTGGGTCGTCCCGAGCGGGAAGTCGCCGCTGGGCTTGGCGAACGACGGGAACGAGCTGTCCTCGTAGTTGTGCTTCCAGAACAGCGGCATCACGATGCTGATCAGCACGATCAGGATGAGCACGCCGGTCGACGCCATCGCCAGCTTGTGGTGCAGGAACTTCCGCAGGACCAGCTTGCCCTGGCTGCGCGGTTCCGGCAGCGCGTCCGGAGGCAGCGTGCCTTCGGCCGAAGCGGTTTCGCTCGCGAGAAGAGAGTTCAAGTCAGCCAACGCGAATCCTCGGGTCCAGGATGCCGTACATCAGGTCGGCGATCAGGTTGGCGACGATGACACTGCTGGCGATCACCACGAGCCAACCCATCATCACCTGAGTGTCGTTCTTCGTGACGGCTTCCACCAGCAATGTGCCCATACCGTGCCAGTTGAACACCGTCTCGGTGATGATCGCGCCGGCCAGGACCGAGCCGAAGTTGACCGAGAACAGCGTCGACACCGGGATCAGGGCGTTGCGGAACGCGTGCCGGAAGATGACCCGGCCGTTGCCGAGGCCCTTGGCGCGCGCGGTGCGCACGTAGTCCGAGCCCAGCACCTCGAGCATCGAGGCGCGCTGGAACCGGCTGTACGCGGCGAAGCTGATCGCCATGATCGACAGCGTCGGCAGCAGGTACGCGCCGATGGTGCTGGTGATGAAATCGCCGACGCCGTCGGTCTTCAGCTGCTCCGGGCTGGTCGTGCGCAGCCACGGGTTGCCGAGGACGTCGGACAGGCCGAGGTCGCGGACCCAGCCGTTGATCTCGATCGCGTAGCGCTTCAGCACGATCGCGACGCAGAAGATCGGCATCGAGAAGAGCAGGAAGGCGAGGGTGGTCGCGATGTAGTCGATGATCGAGTACTGCTTCACGGCGGCCAGCACGCCGACGATGATGCCGATGATCAGCGCGAGGATCTCGGCGCCGACGACCAGCTTGAGGGTGACGCCGAAGGCGGCCATCACCTTGGGGGCGACCGGCGCGAGGGCGTTGCCCTGCGCGATGGAGATGCCCCAGTTCCCGGTCAGGAAGTCACCCAGCCAAGTGAAGTAGCGGGGCACGATGCCCTGGTCGAGACCGAGCTTGGCGGCCGTGGCGGCCAGCGCTTCCTTGCTGATCGTCGGGTTCTGCCGCAGCTCGCCCAGCGGGTCACCGGTGCCGGCGACCATGACGAAACACAAGAAAGTCCCGACCAGGAGGACGGGAATCGATATCGCCAGACGGCGAAGGATGTAGATCACCAGGTTCAACGAACTGCTCCTCATCCGGGCCTGGTCGTCAGAAGTGCGCTGGACCGCTACCCGGTTGTCTACCGTAGTGGCGGTAACCCTACGGTCAACAGCTACTTCCGGTGGGTACCGGGGCCCGGCTTGTGGCCGGACCCCGGTACCTCCCAGGTCATCTGGAGCGAGGGGAAAGAAGAGGCGGGACGAGCCCTACTTCTTCTGCTCCCACTCGCCGACGTTCCACAGAACACCGTCGTACGACTGCATGTAGACGCGGTCGATGCCCTTGAACGCCCACATGCTCGGCGTCTGGAACAGCGGCAGGGTCGCGTAGTCGTCGGCGATGGCCTTGTCGGCCTCCTGGTACTTCTGCAGCTTGACCTGCTCGTCGGTGGCCTTCACCGCGGCGTTGTAGGCGTCGTCGATCTTCGGGTCGCAGAGGTTCTGGTAGTTCTGCTCGCCGCCCTTGTCCGGGCAGACGTAGATCGACTTCGACTCCGCCTTGAACGGCTGGGCGGACCAGCCGAACAGCGCCACGTCGTAGTCACCGGTCGAGACGCGGCCACCCTTGAGGAAGTTGGCGTCGGTCTCGTCCTTGACCTCGATGCCGGCCGCCTTGGCCTGCGAGATGATGATCTCGACGGTCTGGCTGCGGCGGGCGTTCTGGTTGTGCGTGATCTTGAACGAGGCGCGCTGGCCGTTCTTGGCGAAGATGCCGTCGGCACCCTTGGCCCAGCCGGCGTCGGTCAGGGTCTTGGCCGCCGCTTCGGCGCCCAGGCCGGCCTTGCTGCTGTACAGATCGGTGTAACCGGGCTCACCCTGGAAGAACACCACGCTGTTCAGCGGCTCCGCGTCCGCCTGGACCTCCTTGAGCAGCTTGTCCGTGATCTCCTTGCGGTTGACCGACTCGAGGAACGCCTTGCGGAGGTCCTTGTCGGCGAACATGCGCTTGAAGTTCAGGTCGAGGTGCTCGTAGGTCAGCTGCGAGGCCGAACCGTAGGTCACGCCCTGCGCCGCGAGGCCCTTCATCGTCTGGGCCGCGGTGGCGTCCGGCTGGGTCGACGCCGCGACGTCGATCTCACCGTTCTGCAGCGCGGTCGCCATCGCCTTGGTGTCTTCCATGGCGCGGACGATGATCTTCGACGGGCCACCCTTGCCGCCCGCCCACTGCGGGTTCTTCTCCAGGGTGACGGCCTTCTGGTTGGCGTCGAACGCGGTGATCTTGTACGGGCCCGACGACGGCATGATGTCCGCCTTGAAGCCCTTCCACTCGTTCGACCAGAAGTCACCGGCGGCCTTGATCTGGGCCGGGTCGCCGGTCGGGGCCAGCTTGGTGATGTCGGCGATGCCGGTCTTGGCCTCGAGGACGTGCGCGGGCATGATCGCCGGCGCGTTGAACAGGCCCTTGTAGTCCAGGTAGGGCTCGCTGTAGTCGGTGACGAAGGTCAGCGCGTCCTTGCAGGTGGCCTGCTTGATCAGCGAGTAACCGGTGGTCGACGCCGAGTTGAACGGGTTCTTGCCGTCCGGGCCCTTGGCCAGGCCGCTCTGCGACAGCCACGCCAGGTACATGTCCTTGCAGTCGTAGGCCTGACCGTCCGACCACTTGATGTTCGGCTTGATCTTGTACGTGACCTGCTGCGGGTCCTTCTGCGTGACGTCCCAGGACTCGAAGACGTCGTTGTTCAGCAGGATCTTGTTGTTGCCGTCGAGCTTCAACGTACCGGAGAGCACCGCGGTCAACACGTAGTTGTTGTACGAGCTGTTGGTGTCCGGGGTCTGGTTGTTGTACCCCGAGTACCCGTCGTCGATACCGATCGTGACCGTGCCGTCGTACCCCGGGGTGTCCGCGAGCTTGAACAGGTCGCCGGTCTCGGCCTTGCCGACAGCCATCGCCTTGACGTCGGTCGACGATCCGTTCTGATCGGTGTTGCCCGAGCCCGAATCACCACCGCTGCAGGCGCTCAGCAACAGCGAAGCGCCGGCGACGAGCGACAAAGCGGAGACTGCTTTGGATCTCCTCATGAAGTGTGCCCTCCTAGCACTGAGCCCTTGAATATCGGGACAAGGGCCCACACCGCTCCGGTTGGATGGGCCGGAGCCTACGACACGCCAAGCGACACTCAACTGGCGCACTGCGGGAGCACGCTAGAAAGGAAAAGCACCGACAGTCACCAGTTCCGGGTCGATCGTGACCAAAGGGTGACTTCCAGTCGACATCCAGAAATACGACGGTTACCTCATGGATTCACAACGTCCCACTCGAAGGCGTTGGTAAAGATCACCCGGTAGTACTGAATGCGTAGCCAACCGATTACTTCGGGCCGCGAGTCCAGTTCACCGCCGACCCGAACGGGCCCACCATGGGGGGACCTGGCGTGACGCCCGAGATGCCCGAACCGATCGCCAGGGTGTCAGCCAATTGGAACAGCGGAATCACCACGTTCTGGCGCCAAAGTTCAGGCTCAAGAGTGGTGAGCGCTTCGCCCGTCGGAGTGGATCCGGACAGCGCCGCGTCGATCGACGGCTGCAGCGCCGGGTCGCAGAACCCGGCCGCGTTGCCCGGGACGACGGGCTTGGTCTTGTCGACGCCGTCGGCCGTCTGCTCCGGGCGGCAGCCGAAGGTCGACGCGAGCACCGAAGCGGTGTCCCCGCCGACCGCCTGCGGGACGACGGCGATGTCGACCCCGACGTTGCCCGCCGAGTCGCCGGTCGGCTGCTGGACCCCGCCGACGACCGGCATCGCCAGCAGGCCGCTGAACAGGTCCCGCGGCGGCGGCGTGATCGCGTTGACCTCGATGCCCTGCGCCGAGAGCTGGCCGGCCAGCTCCTTGGCGATCGACGCGTACGGCTCCTGGGCGGCCGGTGAGGCGATGACCAGCGAGAGCGCCCGGCCGTTCTTGCGCCAGGTGCCCGCGGTCTTGGTGTAGCCGGCCGCCTTCAGCGACTGCTCGGCCTTGGCGACGTCGGGCGCGGTGGGCGGGCCGGGCGGAATGGTCGCCGCGTAGCCCTTCACCGACGGCGCGGTCACCTGCGCGTCGGCGTGCAGCGTCGACGACGGGCCGCCGTTGACGCCCTCGGTGATCAGCTTGGTGCGGTCGATCAGCGCGGCGACACCGGCGCGGACCTGGGCGTCCTGCAGGGTCGCGCTGACCGGGCGCAGCAGCACGTCCGCCACCAGCGGGCGGGCGACCGTGTGCAGTTTGACCGCCGAGCCGAGCTCGCCGAGCAGCTTGAGCTCGTCGCCGCTCGTGCGGGCCAGCGCGAACTGGTCGTTGCCGCTGCGCAGCGCGGCCAGCAGCGTGTTCTGGTCCGACCGGCGGAGCACGATCCGGTCGATCGCGGCGGGCTTCTCCCAGTAGCGCTCGTTGCGCTCGAGGATGACCTCGCCGCGGGCGGTGTCCAGGCTCTTGATCGAGAACGGGCCGGCGACGGCCGGGAAGTTCGAGGCCAGCGCCCCGCGCCAGCCGTCGGGCGCGTCCTTGAGCAGGTGGGCGGGCAGCAGGTCGGAGAACAGCGTCTGCCAGCCCGGGTACGGCTTGGCGAAGGTGACCTCGACGCGCTTGCCGCCCTCGCGCGACTGCAGGTCGGTGATCTGGCGGTAGCCGGCGGGCTCGATCACGCCGGGCTGGTCGCGCAGCTGGGTGCGCAGGTAGTCGAAGTCCTCGGCGGCGATGGGCGCGCCGTCGGACCAGGAGGCGTCCGGCCGGATCTCGTAGGCCACCACGAACGGCTGCTGCGAGATCACCTCGGCGGACTTCATCAGGTTCTTGTCGAGCTGGGTGGTGCCGTCGTCCTTCTGGCGGAACACCGAGGGCAGCAGAAGCTGCGAGAGCGCGGAGGTCACCTGGGACGAGTCCGCCAGGTTGTGCGGGTTGTACCCGCCGAGCACGTCGTCGACCCCGACGACGATCTGCGACGGCGTCTTGCCGGTGGTCGACACGGGTGCGACCGACGACGACACGACCGGGGGTGGCGGGGTGTTGGAGCAGGCGGTGAGCAGCACGGTCGCGAGTGCCAGCACCGGCACCGCCTTGCGATTCACCCGCACGCCCCGTTCCTCCCCGTTTCCGCCGATCGGGTCAGTCATGCTCCCACGACCGCCTCCGCCGCCGGAACCGAGATTCCCACACCCGGATCGGGCGGCCTCGCCGCCCCTGGGTGCCACTACGGGAATGGACGCGCGGCACACCGTCCGGGTTCCCGGACCGTTCCGGAACGGCGGAACGAACACGGGCCGGACACGAAAAAGGTTCACCCCGGTGGTCGGCGCCAGGCGATGAGGCCGTCGCGACCCCTATAAAGATATAAGGAGAAGAACGGCGGAATTCCTGACGCTGGGTCCGCCACCGGCCGACCCAGCGTAAGGGATCAGGCACGAAAAAACCTCCCGGTGACGAGCACCGGGAGGCTTTTTCGAAGCGGCGGATCAGCCGTTGTCGCGGCTCTTGGCGCGCGAACGCTCCTTCGCGCGGGTGTTGACGTCCAGGGTCACCTTGCGGACCCGGACGACCTCGGGCGCGACCTCGACGCACTCGTCGACCGAGCAGAACTCCAGGGCCTCTTCCAGGCCCATCTTGCGCGGGCGGGCCAGCGTCTCCATCACGTCGGCGGAGGACTGACGCATGTTGGTCAGCTTCTTCTCCTTGGTGATGTTGATGTCGAGGTCCTCGAAGCGCGGGTTCTCGCCCACGACCATGCCCTCGTAGACGTCGGCACCCGGCTCGACGAAGAACGTGCCGCGGTCGGCCAGCTGGATCATCGCGTACGCGGTGACCGGGCCCGAGCGGTCGGCGACCAAGGAGCCGCTGTGGCGGGTGCGGATCTCGCCCGCCCACGGGAAGTAGCCCTCGAACACGTGGTTCGCGATGCCGGTGCCGCGGGTCTCGGTGAGGAAGTCGGTGCGGAAGCTGATCAGGCCGCGCGACGGGAGCACGTACTCGAGCTTGATCCGGCCGGTGCCGTTGCCGCTCATGTCCTCCATGCGCCCCTTGCGGGCGGCCAGGAGCTGCGTGATCGCGCCGAGGTGCTCCTCGGGCGAGTCGATGTAGAGGCGCTCGAACGGCTCGTGCAGCTTGCCGTCGATCGTGCGCAGGACCACCTGCGGCTTGCCGACGGTCAGCTCGAAGCCCTCGCGGCGCATCTGCTCGACGAGGATGGCCAGCGCCAGCTCGCCACGGCCCTGGACCTCCCAGGTGTCGGGGCGCTCGGTCGGCAGGACGCGGATCGAGACGTTGCCGATCAGCTCCTGGTCCAGGCGGGCCTTGACCAGCCGCGCGGTGACCTTGTCGCCGCCGTTGCGCCCGGCCAGCGGCGAGGTGTTGACGCCGATGGTCATCGAGATGGCGGGCTCGTCGACGGTGATCCGGGGCAGCGCGACCGGGTTCTCGGAGTCGGCGAGGGTGTCACCGATCGTGATGTCCGGGATGCCGGCGATGGCGACGAGCTCGCCCGCGCTGGCCTCGGTCGCCGGGACGCGGGTGAGCGCCTCGGTGACCAGCAGCTCGGAGATCCGGACGTTCTGCGTCGTGCCGTCCGCGCGCATCCAGGCCACGGTCTGGCCCTTGCGCAGCTTGCCGGCGTGGATGCGGATCAGCGCGATGCGGCCGAGGAAGTTGGACGCGTCGAGGTTGGTGACCAGCGCCTGCAGCGGGGCGTCGAGGTCGGCGGCCGGCGGCGGCACGTGCCGGAGCAGCGTGTCGAACAGCGGGTCGAGGTTCTCGCTTTCGGGGATCTCGCCGTCGGCGGGCTGCTCCAGGCTGGCCTTGCCGGCGCGCGCGGAGGCGTAGACGACCGGGAGGTCGAGGATCGCGTCGTGGTCGGCGTCCTCGATGTCGCTGGCCAGCTCGAGCAGCAGGTCGTGGGTCTCCTCGACGACCTCGGCGATCCGGGCGTCCGGCCGGTCGGTCTTGTTGACCAGCAGGATCACCGGCAGGCCGGCTTCGAGGGTCTTGCGGAGCACGAACCGGGTCTGCGGGAGCGGGCCCTCGGACGCGTCGACCAGCAGGACGACGCCGTCGACCATGGCCAGGCCGCGCTCGACCTCGCCGCCGAAGTCGGCGTGGCCCGGGGTGTCGATGACGTTGATCGTCACCTGGCCCTCGGGGGTCTGGCGGTGGATCGAGGTGTTCTTCGCGAGGATCGTGATGCCCTTTTCGCGCTCCAGCTCGCCCGAGTCCATCACGCGGTCGACGACCTCGGCGCGCTCGGCGAAGGCGCCGGACTGGCGGAGCATCGCGTCCACCAGCGTGGTCTTGCCGTGGTCGACGTGGGCGACGATCGCGACGTTGCGCAGGTCGGGCCGGGTCTTACCGGTCGGCCGGCCGGTTTCGACGGTAGCGCTGGCTGCGGGCACGCGAGAACTCCTGAACTTCAAGGGTTGGATGGCCGCGCACACCGTTCAGGCTTCCCGTGACCGGCTTTGGTCACACGCGGACCTCACCCAGGATACCTGCCGCCCCATTGTGAGCGGCCCCACGCCCCCCTGGCGGTTAGGCTGACCTAACGTGGAAACCCGGTGGAGGTCGCCGATCCGGAAGGTGCGTGCGCGTGGGCAAGAAGCCGAAGGACCCGCGGAAGGTCGTGCGCAAGCTCATGAAGGCCGGCAAGGTCAAGAAGAAGTGCTGCCGGTCGAAGCCGCGCTGCAAGAAGTGCCCGGTATTGGCTCTGAAGAAGGCGAAGCTGGACCTGGCCGCCTAGTGCGGTACCGCTTCGTTGAGCAAGCGCAGCTCCGGAGCGGTCTTGGTCGGCGAGAACTCGATGACCTCGTACTGCGCGAGGTGCTGCACGCAGAACGGGTCGGACGCCAGGATGGCGTCGAGCTTCCCGCGGGACATCGGCCGCGTGATGATCACGCCGCCGGTGCGCGGGTTCCGCCGCCCGGACGCCAGGAAGTGGCCGTGCTCGTACTGCTTGTTCAGCCACTCGGCGTGGTCCGGGAGCGCGTAGTCGATTTCCTCGATCGGGGCTGTGTAGTTCAACAGGACGACATACATGGTTAGACGGTAGACCCGCACGCCACTTCGCGCCTATGCTCGCCGCATGCACGCGCAGACGTCCAGCTGGTGGCCGCCCTCGGCGGCCGTTTAGACCTGCGCTGATCACCAGCGGCCGCCCCGGGACGGGCGGCCTTTTTCGTGCCTTCTCCGGGGTGGCTCCACCTCGGGAGGAACACATGAGCAAGCTGTCCGGCATCACCCCCTCCGGTCACGTCCACCTCGGCAACTACCTCGGCGCCGTCCGCCGCTGGGCCCTCGAGGGCGGCGCGGACGACCTGTACTTCGTCGCCGACCTGCACGGCATGACGACCCCGCACAACCCGGCGAAACTCCGATCCCTGGCGCGCGAGCAGCTCGCCGTGCTGATCGCCGCCGGCATCGACCCCGAGCGGGTGTTCGTCCAGTCCGACCTGGCCCGCGAGCTGGGCGCGCTGACCTGGGTCCTGGAGTGCACCTGCAACTACGGCGAAGCGGCGCGGATGATCCAGTTCAAGGAGAAGTCCAAAGGTCAGGCCGGGGTCAGGCTGTCCCTGCTGACGTACCCGGCGCTCATGGCCGCGGACATCCTGCTGCAGGGCGCGGACGAGGTCCCGGTCGGCGAGGACCAGCGCCAGCACGTCGAGCTGACGCGGACCCTGGCCAAGCGCTTCAACGGCACGTACGGCGAGGTGTTCACCATCCCGCGCGCGGTACTGCCGCCGGCCGGCGCGCGGGTGAAGGACCTGGCCGACCCGACGCGCAAGATGTCGAAGTCGGCCCGGGACGCGGTGGGCGTGGTGTTCGCGCTCGACGAGCCCGACCAGATCCGCCGCAAGGTCCGCCGCGCGGTCACCGACGGCGGTTCGGTGCCGGTGCACGCCCCGGAGACCCGGCCGGGGATGGCGAACCTGCTGGAGATCCTGGCCGCGTGCCGGGGCGGGTCCCCGGCGGAGCTCGCGGACGAGTTCACGTCCTACGGCGCGGTCAAGGACGCCGTCGCCGACGCGGTGATCGAGGAGCTGCGGCCGGTGCGCACCCGGGCGTCGGCGCTGCTCGACGACGTCGCCGAGCTGGATCGCGTGCGGAAGGCGGGTGCCGAGCGCGCCCGCGAGCGCGGTTCGCACCGGCTCGACGCGGCGCTGCGGATGATCGGCGCTAGCTGAGCAGCGCGCGGAAGGCCGGGAGGAGGATCCGGTCGGCGGGCAGCCAGTCGACGTCGTCGAGGTCGTCGAGCCCGAGCCACCGCACGGCTCGGTGCTCGACGGCCCGCGGCTCTTCCCCGGGCGAAACGAGCGTGGCGGCGTAGATCCGGAGGACTTTCCCGCCGGGCAGCGGGATGTCGTCGCCGACCCGCGCGCCGACCTCGACGACGACGTCGAGTTCCTCGCTGCACTCGCGGGCCAGCGCGAAGGCTTCGGACTCCCCGTCTTCGACCCGGCCGCCGGGCAGTTCCCACTGCCCCGCGTGCTTCGGCGGCCAGGCCCGCTGCTGGGCCAGCAGCTTGCCGTCCCGCACCAGGGCGGCTCCCACGATCACAGCGTTCACAGTCCCGGAACTTACCCCGGAAGCCCCCACCCCAAGCGCCCCAATGTGGCGTTCGGTGCGTTGGACGCACCCAATGTGGCGTTCGGTGCGCTGGACGCACCCAACGCCACATTGGGGTTGTTTCATCGTGGTTTGTGCTGGTCGGAGTGGGTTGGTGGAGTGTGGTAATGCTCAGGCCGGGCTGGG
>NZ_JBSGBK010000148.1:0-12150 GCF_053601215.1 Amycolatopsis sp. NPDC004772 | reverse complement strand
GCCACCGCGCGGGCGCGCTGGTCGGCGAGCGCCTGGCGGCCGGCCGCGGTCGATCCCGGCGGATCGGCGGCGTAGCCCCGGACGACCACCGCATCGGACCTGCCGGCCGCGGTGATGCTCCCGGCGAGGGCGCGCACCAGGTCCAGGGCACCCGGGGACAGCACCGCGGAATCGCCCGAGAACCCGAGCGCGCTGTCGGACACGGTGGTGCTGACCCGGCCCGCGGACCCGACCACCGACGTCACCCCCGGCACGGGCACGACCGGCGTGGCGACCGTGGCCCGCGACGGCTCGGTGGTGACGCGCTTGTCGTCGAACTCGCAGCCGGCGGCCCGGGCCTGCGCGCAGATCGCTTGCCAGTACTGGAGGAGCTTGTCGTGCGCGGAGCCGGGCAGGGGTGCCTGCGCGCCGGCGACGCTGCCCAGCCCGGTGAACAGCACGTGCCAGTTTTCGAGGTGCGGCAACGCGTTCTTGGCGGCCAGCTGGCGCGCGACCGTCGCCGGGTCCGCGTCCCAGCCGACCTGCCTCAGGTCGAAGGCCCCGGCCGTGCTCAGCCCGCTGCTGACCACGATCAGGCGCCCCGGAGCGATTCCGCGGACGGCGGCGTCGATGCCACCGAGCAGATCGAGCCCGGACCGCGCGGCGGCCGTGGCCGCGACGGCGTCGGCGACGGCCTGGACGTTGCGATCGATGAGCGACGGCCGCTGCAGCCCGTGTTCCAGCGATCCGTCGGCTCGCCTCGGCGTCAGGACGATCTGGTGCGCGTCGGCGCCGTCGGCGGCCGAAACGAGCGCGACACTGCTCTTGCCCGAGCCTTGCGGTGAGGCGTTTCCGCTGTTCGCGGCGTCGGTGAGGAGCTTGCGAGCCACGTCGGTGACGACGGGGCGCGGCTCGTTGGCGGTGGCACTGACGACGAGGACGACCCGGTCCCCGCCGGTGGGGTCGGCCGTCTTCGAAGGGACAGCACATCCGGCGACTGACAGCGCGAGCAAGCCCAGCGCGGCAATTGCCGGACGCGGCCGGGTTCTGTTGTCGACGACGGCAGCTTCCTGTGGAATCCGCAGCGCGGAAGCCAGATCATTGCGGGTGACTTCGTAGCCTGAACCTGGGGTGCAGGGCTTCATGGCGACCTCCCTAAGGCCGATGAGGCAACCTCAGGGTGACATTTGCCGAGTAACGATGTCAATTGCCGTTCCGATACACGAGGGCGACTGTTCTTCCGGCTGACACCGGCACTTCGGCACGCAAGGGCGTCGAGCGTCCGTCCAGCCGGAGCGTCGTGCCCTGAACGGAGCAGCGAGGAGGTACCTTTCGCCGCGGCAGATGAACCGGTTGTGACGCATACTCGTGCTTCTGCCATGGCAGCGTCCGGAGTTTGTCCAACAAGTGTCACCCTGGAGAAGACAAATGCCAGGGGAAGGGTAGGCTCGGCTGATGGCGAAGCCCGACGCCGCCGTCGAAGGCGTCCGAAACGTCTTCCTCAAGTTGCGCACCCGCAGCGGCCTCAACGTCGAGCGGCTCAGCGCGACGGAGGTCGACGTCGTGCTGCTCGCCGACCTGCCCGTCGTGCGCCGGTACGCGCGTGAGCACGCCGTGTCCACCGACCAGGCCATCGTCGACGTCGTCACCCGCGTCACCGCCGATCTCGAGCCGACCGACCGGCTGATCGCCGACGCGGCGCTCGCCCTCGGCCTGCTCGAGTCCCTGCTCGCCGACCGGCCGAAGCTGCACGGCCTGTACGCCGAGGACCTCGGCGAGCGGCGCGATGCGCTCGCCCGGCACTGGGAAGCGTTCCACCGCCTGCTCGGCGTGGCCGAGATTCCCCCGGCGCCGACCGTGCGCACACTGCGCGGCTCGGCCGAGGCGCGCGCGCTCGTCCGGCTGGCCGAGCGCTGCGTGCACGGTCCGGAAGCGCTGCTCGAGCCGGCCGCCGGTGCCCGTGAGCCCAGCAACTCGATCGTCGTGGTCGGGGGCGCGGTGACGGACGTGGTCGTGGTCTCCGACGACCTGCCCGGAATCGGGGCCGCGGTCCAGGCGAGTTCGTTCGAGGAACACCCCGGGGGCAAGGGGCTCAACCTGGCGGTCGCCGCCCGGCGGTTCGGGCTCCGCGCGCGGCTCTGCGCCGCCATCGGGGGCGACGAGGCCGCCCGCGAGCTCACCCGCTACATGCAGCAAGAAGGTTTGTCGACCGAGCTGATCCGCGAAACGCCCGGCGAGGCGAATCCGCGCGCTCTCATGCTCGTGACACAGAAGGGTGAGACCCGTTATCTGGGCTGGATGAACAAGGGTAAGGTCTCGCTGTCCACAACGGAATTCGAGCAACCGCGCACGAAACGAGCAATCGCCGACGCCGATGCGGTCATGGTCACCTTGGAACCACCGGTGGAAACGGTGCAATGGGCCCTCGAAGAGGCCGCCCGCCAATCGCCGAAACCGCTGGTTCTCCTGCAGGCTTCGCCACCCATGGCAACGCCGCAACAGCTTTATCGGTACCTTCACGGCGTCGATTACCTCGTCGGCCGGGAAGGCGAACTGCGCGGGCTTCTGTCCTACCCGGACCGCCCCGACACGGTCGACGCGCTGGCTGACGAATTGCTCACGCTCGGCGTGGAGACAGTCTGTGTGGTGGAAAACTTCGGCGCCAAGATCCGATCGCGGACGCGATCCAGGGACATCGAAGGCCCGAACGTTCCGCTCGAAGACACTCCCGGGGCTCGCGAGGCCTTTTCGGCAGCCCTGACTTTCCAACTCCTCAAGGACGGTGGAGACCTGACTTGGAAAGCCCTCGAATGGGCGATCCAGGCCATGACCGCCAACCTCACCATCGAGGAGATCACCGATTCCATGCCCGGCACCGAAGATGTGGACCGGCTGTGGAGAGAACCCGACGTGGAGAACCCGTGACCGAGGTCGTGGAGCACAGATTGCAGGATTCGGACGGCGATTTCCGGGTCGTCGTCCTCGATGGTTCCGAGCAGCCCAATCCGGCGTGCGCGGCGGTGTTCGGCGAACCGCGGGACGGCTGCCTCGTGCGGATCCAGTCCCGGTGCCTCTACGGCGAGATATTCGGCTCCACCAACTGCGACTGCCTCTACCAGCTCGACAAATCGCTCGAGGAGATCAAGCGGCACTCCGGCGTGCTCATCTACCTGGACCAGGAAGGCCGTGGCGCCGGCCTCCTGACGAAGGCGCGGGGCTACCGGCTGTGCCAGGAAGAGGGCATCGACACGTTCGCCGCGTACGCGGCCATGGAGTGCAAGGCGGACACCCGGTCGTACGGCGATGCGGTGGCGCTGCTGAAGCAGCTCGGCCTCAAGGAAGTCACCCTGCTCACCAACAACCCCGGGAAGCTGGAAGGCCTCGAGCTCGGCGGGATCAAGGTGCGGCCACGGCCGTTGCTCATCCCCGAGCCGGGCGCGCACACGCTCGCCTACCTGGTCGCCAAGCGCGACAACCAGGAACACATGCTTTCCATGGCCGCGCGCCTGCGGTGGCGGGTCATCCGGTTCGCCGGGTCACGCTGGCTCAGCCCGCGCCGGGCCGCGCTGCGCAAAGCCGCCGCCCACCCCGCCGAGCCAGTCGGCTTGGTGGAGAAACCGGCAGCGTGAGCGCCTGACAGCCGGCCCCGGACAGCCCGGCTCGGCTGACCGGGGCCGGAGCTTTCACGTGGTGGCAGGCCGGGACTCCGCCACCGACGAGGTGCCCTCCTGGGCTGGACTCCCGCGGCCTGGGCGGACCACCGTCACCGCCGCCGCGCCGAGGGCTCCCACTGCCGCGAAGGCGTAGAAGCCCCAGGGGTACGCGATTCCCGCCGTCAGCAAGGCGCCGCCGAGGATGGGGCCGGAGATGGCGCCGATGCGGCCGATGCCCGCCGACCAGCCGAGGCCCGTCGCGCGGATCGCGTCCGGGTAGATGCGGCCGATGTACGCGTACACCAGAACCTGCGCGCTGAACACGAAACAGCCCGTCAGGAACACCGCCGTGTACAGCCCGACCGCCGGCAGCTTCACGCTCAGCAACGCGAGGAACACCGCGCCCGCGCAGAACCAGGCGATGGCCGATGGGCGGATGCCGACGCGATCGGCGACCCGGCCCGCGACCAGCAGGCCCACGATGCCGCCGACGTTCAGCGTCAGCAGCAGGCTCAGCGCCGCACCCAGCGGATACCCCGCCTGGCGCATGATCTCCGGCAGCCAGGTGTTCAGGCCGTAGACCAGCAGCAGGCCCATGAACGAGGTGACCCAGAAGGCGATCGTCGCGCGCAGCAGGCCGCCGCGGAACAGGCCGGCGACGGCGTGCCCGGCCGACCTCTCGGCCGCGCGGACCCGCTGGAACGTCTCGGACTCCGGCAGGTACTTCAGCATCAGCGGGACCAGCACCACGGCGGGCAGCGCGCCGGCGACGAACATCGCGCGCCAGCCCAGCGGCGTGATCAGCACGATGCCCAGCAACGCCGTCAGCACCGCGCCGACGTGGTAGCCGGTCATCACCGTGGTCGTCGCGCTGCCGGACCTGCCCTGCCGGGCGTACTCCGTGACCAGCGTGATCGCCGTCGGCAGGCAGCCGCCGAGGCCGAGACCGGCGACGAACCGCAGCAGCCCGAAGACGAACGTCGACGGCGCGAACGCGCACAGCAGGGTGCACAGCGAGAACAGCGTCACCGAGATGATCAGGGACTTCCGGCGGCCGATGACGTCGGTGACCGTGCCGATCGCCAGCCCGCCCAGCATCATCCCGGCGAGCCCGACGGTCGACACGACCGACGCCGTGGCGGGGGTCAGGCCCCAGACGTGGCCGCGGAGCAGCACGGGCAGCACCGTGCCGAGCACGACCAGGTCGAACCCGTCGAGCAGGACGGCCGTCCAGGCCAAGGGCACGACCCAGCCGCGAGTGCCAGGGGACATCGGAACCTCCGGGGTGCGTCGGTGCACGTCCTCCGCACACTTGTGCGGATTGCGCACGAGTATGCCCAGAGGGTCCGACAGAATCCAGCGAGGTTCCGCTGAGCGGAAGTCCGGCAGGGCGGCCCGACCTGCGGAAAGATCGGGCGCGTGGAAATCCTGACGCTGATGGGCGTGCTCGCCGGTTCGCTGGCGCTGACCGCGCTCGCCCGGCGCTACAACCTGTCCGCCCCGCTGCTGGTGGTGGTCGTCGCGCTCGGCGTCGCGCTGGTCCCCGGGGTGCCGCGGTTCGAGCTGGAGCCCGAGCTGGTGCTCACCGTGGTCCTGCCGCCGCTGCTGTACTCGACGTCGCTGGAAAGCTCGCTGACGCACTTCAAACGCGCGCTCCGGCCGATCGTCGCGCTCGGCGTGGTGCTGGTCGCGGTGACCGCCGTGGTCGTCGCCGTGGTGGTGCACCTGCTGTTGCCGGACGTGCCGTTCGCGTCCGCGCTGGTCCTCGGCGCGGTGGTGGCGCCGCCGGACGCGGTGACCGCGGTCGCGATCGGCCGCAAGCTCGGCCTGCCCCGGCGGGTGATGACCGTGCTGACCGGCGAAAGCCTGGTCAACGACGCCGCCGCGCTGACGCTCTACAAGGTCGCGCTCGCCGCCGTCGCGGGCACGGCGGGCTCGGCCGGGCACGGGTTCGCGGTGTTCGGGGTCGCGACCGTGCTGGGCATCGGCGTCGGCCTGGCGATCGGCGCGCTCGTGGTGCTGATCCGGCGGCAGCTCGACGACCCCCTGATGGAGTCGGCGTTCGGGATCATCGTGCCGTTCGCCGCGTACGTCACCGCCGAGCACCTGCACCCCTTCAGCGACGACTTCAGCGGGTCCGGCGTGCTCGCCGTCGTCGCGGCCGGCCTCCTGCTCGGCCACCGCGCGCTGTACGCGTCCCCCGCGACGCGCATGCAGGACAGATCCGTGTGGGCGTCCATCGACGTCCTGCTGGAGGCGCTGGTGTTCGCGTTGATGGGCCTGCAACTGCCGTTCGTCCTCGAAGGCGCGCAGCACGCGGCCCGCGACAACGGGACGCTCGCGCTGGTCGCGGTGGCCGTGCTCGCGGTGACGATGCTGGTGCGGATCCCGGCGGTGTTCGTCTCGGCGTACCTGCCGCAGACGGTCCGGCTGTTCGGCCGCGACCGCGCGGCGCCGTCGTGGCGGACGCTGGCGGTGGTGTCGTGGACCGGCATGCGCGGGGTCGTCACGCTCGCCGCCGCGGCCGGTGTCCCGGCGGACGCCCCGGGCCGCGAGGAGATCCAGCTGTTCGCCTTCACGGTCGCCATCGGGACGGTGCTGATCCAAGGGTTGACGCTGCCGCCGCTGATCCGCGCGCTGAAGGTGGAGGACCCCGAGGAGGCGTCCCGCGACGAGGCCGAGGAACTCGAGGCTCGCGAAGTCGCGAAGAAAGCGGCGCAGGACAGGCTGCGCGAGATCAGCCGCGAGCGGCTGGCTTCGCTGGACCTGCCCCAGGAGAAGGTCGACCGGCTCAAGGACCGGCTGCAGCGGCTGATCGACACGCGGTACCGGTTCGCGAAGGCCGCGATCACGTTGTCCGGCGAAGACCGCTCCGGCAGCCCGCAGGCCCAGTTCGCGAAGGCCCGGCGAGAACTGCTGATCACCCAGCGCAAGGCGATGATCGAGGAGAACCGCGCGGGCCGGCTCGACGACGAGGTGTTGCGGAAGGTGCTGCGGGAACTGGACCTGGAGGAGATGTCGGTGACGGCGACCCTCACGAACCGGATGAGCTGACGACCTCCCAGGTCCGGAGCCGCTCTTCGGCCGAGCGGATGCCGGTCTGCGAGACGAGGACGTCGGTGGCGCCGGCGTCGTGGTAGCGCTGCAGGCCCGCGAGCACGGTCTGCTCGTCGCCGATGATGGCCAGGTCGGCCGGGTGGCTGACGCCTTCCACGTCGAGGATCCGCCGGTACGACGGGATCTGTGCGTAGAACCCCATCTGCTCGACGGCGAGCGCGCGGACCGCGTCGGGTTCATTCGTGACGACGGCCGGAACGGCGGCGATGATCCGCTTGCCCGCGGGGAGCGCCGGGACGATCTCTTCGGAAAGCGCTCTCGGCCCGGCGAGGAAGGGCAGCGTGCCGTCGGCGAGCTCACCGGTGACGCGCAGCGCCTGCGGCCCCATCGCGGCCACGATGACCGGGATGTCCCCGCCACCGGACACAGTGGACGGCCCGGGCGCCCGCGCGGTGATCGTCTCGCCTTCGAACTCGACGGCTTCCCCGGCGAACACCCGCTTCAGGACGGTCAGGTACTCGCGCAGGTGCCGGATCGGCGGCGGGTACTCGAGGCCGTAGACGGGCCCGAGGAACCCCTTCGACCCGAGCCCGATCCCGAGGGTGAACCGGCCACCGGTCGCCGCCTGCGCGGTCTGCGCCGCGCTCGCGACCAGGAACGGGTGCCGCGGGTAGGTGGGCACGACCGACGTCCCGATCTCGATCCCCGGCACCTCCCGGCCGGCCAGCGCAGCGATCGCGACGGCGTCCTGGCTGAGCGGGAGCTGCGAAAACCAGACGGACTTCAACCCGGCGTCGGCGGCCTGACGCGTCTGGGTGATCAGCTCGTCGACGAGGTTGGGCACGGATCCGGTGTCCCCGGCCGGCAACGTGACTCCGATGGTCATGCCCTCAAGCTAGCGAGCCGCGCCACCGGTTTCCGGCTTCCCAGGAATTGAGAACCCGAGCGAGGAGCGCGGGATTCGCCCACTCTGTGGCGAAATACCGATCACCGAGGAGCGCCCCATGTCGCTGACCGAAGTCATCGAAGGCACCCGCAAGGCCGTCGATGCCGATCCGCACAACGCCGCCGTTTCCTTCAGTGTCGGCCACGTTCTCAAGCCGGGGACCAGGACCGAAGTCGAAGTCAACGTGCGGGACCACGCCTTCACCGTCGACGAGCCGGCCGCGCTCGGCGGGACCGACCAGGCCGCCAACCCCGTCGAGTACGCGCTGGCCGCCCTCGGGTCCTGCCAGGTCATCACCTACCAGTTCTGGGCGGCGAAGCGCGGGATCCCGCTCGACTCCATCAAGGTCACCGTCGACGGGGACCTCGATCTGCACGGCTTCTTCGGCTTCTCCTTCAACACGCGGCCCGGTTTCGGGGACGTGCGCGTGTCCGTCGAACTCGAAGGGCCGGCGAGCCGGGAGCGCTACGAAGACCTCAAGCGCGAGGTCGACGAGCACTGCCCGGTGCTCGACCTGTTCCGGAACGAGACGCCGGTCAGCACGAAACTGACCTAGACGAACTCGTGCCGCACGATCGTCTGCTCGCGGCCCGGGCCGACGCCGATCGCGGAAATGCGGGCGCCGGACAGCTCTTCCAGGCGCTCGACGTACGCGCGGGCGTTCGCCGGGAGTTCCTCGAACGTGCGGCACGCCGAGATGTCCTCGAACCAGCCCGGGTGCTCTTCGTAGATCGGGATCGCGTGGTGCACGTCGGTCTGCGTCATCGGCATGTCCTGCGTGCGGAATCCGTCGACTTCGTAGCCGACGCACACCGGAACCTTTTCCAAGCCCGACAACACGTCCAGCTTCGTGAGGAAGTAGTCGGTGATGCCGTTGACGCGCACCGCGTACCGCGCGATCACCGCGTCGAACCAGCCGGTGCGCCGCGAGCGGCCGGTCGTCACGCCGAACTCGCCGCCCTGCTTGCGCAGGTATTCGCCCGACTCGTCGTGCAGCTCGGTCGGGAACGGCCCCGAACCGACGCGGGTGGTGTACGCCTTGAGGATGCCGAGCACCGTCGTGATCCGGCCCGGCCCGATGCCGGAGCCCGCGCTCGCGCCGCCGGACGTCGGGTTCGACGACGTCACGAACGGGTACGTGCCGTGGTCGACGTCGAGCAGCGTGCCCTGGGAGCCCTCCAGCAGCACCGTTTCGCCGCGCTCCAGCGCCTGGTTGAGCTGCAGGCGCGTGTCGGCGATGCGGTGCGCGAACTTCTCGCCCGCCGCCAGCACCTCGTCGGCGACCTGGTCGGCGTCGAGCGCCTTGCGGTTGTAGACCTTCACCAGCACCTGGTTCTTGAACTCCAGCGCGGCTTCGACCTTCTGGCGGAAGATCTTCTCGTCGAGCAGGTCCTGCACGCGGACGCCGACGCGGGCGATCTTGTCCTGGTAGCACGGCCCGATGCCGCGGCCGGTGGTGCCGATCTTGCGGCTGCCGAGGTACCGCTCGGTGACTTTGTCGATGGCCACGTGGTACGGCATGATCAGGTGCGCGTCCGCCGAAATCAGCAGCTTGGACGTGTCGACGTCCCGCGCTTCGAGTCCGGAGAGCTCCTCGAGCAGCACGCCCGGGTCCACCACCACGCCGTTG
Organism: Amycolatopsis sp. NPDC004772; assembly: GCF_053601215.1. Classification (NCBI taxonomy): domain Bacteria; kingdom Bacillati; phylum Actinomycetota; class Actinomycetes; order Pseudonocardiales; family Pseudonocardiaceae; genus Amycolatopsis; species Amycolatopsis sp. NPDC004772. Next base: position 2,885 of record NZ_JBSGBK010000148.1, on the reverse strand, counting down.
CCGATGACGTTCGTCACGCCCGGGGTCAGGATGCCGGACGGGATGAGGTGCAGGGCGAAGTTCTCGCCGTTCGGCAGGACGACCGTGTGACCGGCGTTGTTGCCACCCTGGTAGCGGACGACCCACTGGACGCGGTCACCCATCAGGTCGGTGGCCTTGCCCTTGCCTTCGTCTCCCCATTGGGCACCGATGAGCACGATGGCCGGCATGTGACACTCCAGGTGTTCGACGACTGAGGTTTAGTGTCCCGGACGGACACCGGTGGCGCTGACGAAATGCCGGTGCATGACTGTAACGGAGGACCTGCGGGTGCGCGGAATCGTGGTGGCCTGTGGCGATGACGCGGCCGGCTTCGAAGAGGTCGACGACGTCGAGTCGGTCCGCGTGCCGAGCCGTCCCGGCAAGGCGGAAATCGACCCCTTGCTGGGCGAACACGATCACCTGGTGGTCTCGGGCACCGACGCCGACCTCGCCGCGGTGGTGCTGCGCCTGCTCCGGAAGGACGCGATCTCCGGCGTGTCGGTCGGGTTCGTGCCCTCGTCGCCGGAGTCGGTCGTCGGCGCGCTCTGGGGCCTGCCGAAGACGCCGCTGCGGGCGCTCGCGCTCGCGTTGCGCGGCGAGGTCGACCCGGTGCCGTTGATCCGCGACGACGTCGGCGGCGTGCTCGTCGGGCGCGGGCAGCTGCGGCTGGTCCGCGGCGTGGCCTACGCCGACGAGCAGGTGGCGCTGCGCGGGCCGGCCGCGTCGATCGAGGTGACGCCGGACCCGGGCGGCCCCGGGCTGGCCGTCCGGGTCGTCAAGGGCACCGTCTTCAAGCGGCCGTCCACGCTGTACTCGCGGGCGTTCCAGATCGGCTGCATCCCGACCCGGCCGGTGCGCGACGACGTCGTCTTCGAGCGCGCGGTGAACAAGTGGACCTGGTACCGGCACACCGAAGACCTCCGGCTGGTCCGCGGCGCCGTTTGACGGACAGCAACCTGTCACCTATACGTGTTGTATGCGCCACTTCCGTGCCTGAAGGTTAGCTGTCCCCACTTCAGACACGGAGGCAGCAAGATGCCAACCAGGCGTGCTGTTCGTCATTCGTTCACCGTCCTCGCGGTCACCGCGGTGCTGTCCGGAACCCTGGCCGGCGTCGCGGACGCGACCCCGCCGGGCATCCCGTCGGCCACCACGGCGAAGTCCGAGCTCGCGACCCTGACCGTCAAGGCCGACGGCTCGCAGACCGGCTACAGCCGCGACAAGTTCCCGCACTGGATCGACCAGGGCAACAGCTGCAACACCCGCGAAGTGGTGCTCAAGCGCGACGGCACGAACGTGGTGACCGACTCCGCCTGCGCGGCGACCTCCGGCAAGTGGTTCAGCCCGTACGACGGCGCGACCTGGACCGCCGCGTCCGATGTGGACATCGACCACGTCGTGCCGCTGGCCGACGCGTGGCGCACCGGCGCGTCGTCGTGGACGACCGCGCAGCGCCAGGCGTACGCGAACGACCTCTCCGACCCGCAGCTGATCGCCGTGACGGACAACGTCAACCAGGAGAAGGGCGACAAGTCGCCCGACCAGTGGAAGCCGCCGCTGACCGGCTACTGGTGCACCTACGCGAAGATGTGGGTCGCGGTGAAGTACAAGTTCAAGCTGACGATCAACTCCGCCGAGAAGTCCGCACTCACGGACATGCTCAACCGCTGCTGACGCCGGTACGCTCGGGCGGTGCGGATCCTCTTCACGTGCCGCCCGGCGTACGGCCACCTCTTCCCCCTGCTCCCGCTCGCGAACGCGGCGAAAGCCGCCGGGCACGACGTCGTCTTCGGCACCGGCGAGGCGTTCGTGCCGAAGGTGCGCGAGCTCGGCTTCGAGACCCACCGCGTCGGCATCTCGATCCGCGACGCCGAAGCCGAAGCCCAGCGGCGGCACGGCGCGGACGCCGGATTCGACGTCGGCATCACGATGTTCGCCGAGCTGCTGCCGCAGGCGACGATGGCCGACCTGCGGCCGCTGCTGCCGCACCTGCGGCCGGAGCTGGTGGTCTACGAGCAGAGCGACGTCGGCGCCGGCGCGGTGGCGCAGCAGTCGGGCATCCCGGCCGTCTCCCTGGTGATCGGCCGGTCGGTGCCACCGGAGATCCTGTCCGTCGCTGCCGAACGCCTGGCGCCGCTGTGGGACCGCCTCCCCGCGGACGCCATGCTCGGCGACGCCTGCGTCGACGTCTGGCCCGACAGCGTCCGCGACCCGGGCTCGGCGGCGGTGCCGAAGGTGTTCCGGATGCGCCCGACGCCCTACAACGCTGCCGTCCCGCTGCCGGCCCTCCCGGCCGACGGCTTCGTGTACCTGACGCTGGGCACGGTGGTCTTCGGCGCGACGCACCTGCTGCGCGGGGCGATCGCGGCGTTGGCGCGGCTGCCGGTGGACGTCGTCGTCGCGGTCGGCCCGGGTGACCCCGCGGCGCTGGGCCCGGTACCGGAGAACGTCCGGGTGGCCGGGTTCGTGCCGCAGGCCGAGGTGCTGAAGCACGCGGGCCTGGTGGTGCACCACGGCGGCACGGGGACGGTGCTCGGCTCGCTCGCCGCCGGTCTGCCGCAGCTGGTGCTGCCGCAGGGTGCCGACCAGTTCGCCAACGCGGAGGCGCTGGTGGCGCTCGGCGCGGCCAAGGCCCTGGTGGGGGACGCGGTGCGGATCGACGCGATCGAGGCGGCGGCCCGCGAACTGCTGGACGACTCGACGGCCCGGGAGGTCGCGCAGGGTGTCGCGGCCGAGATCGCCGCCATGCCCGCGCCCGAGGCGGTGCTCGACGAACTGGTCGCCTGGGCCTCGTGAGTGGTAACGCGGGTTCTAACCCCCGCAAACACACAAGCGGCGCCCGATAAAGCCCGCCCCCCCCGCCG
>NZ_JBSGBK010000147.1:0-12719 GCF_053601215.1 Amycolatopsis sp. NPDC004772 | reverse complement strand
CACCCGGCCGCCGTCCACCCCGGTGACCACCGTGGGGCCCCGGCGGCGGGTGTTGTGTGTACCGGGGGTAAAAACCCCGCCTTACCACTCACGACCACGCGGGTCAGGCGGCGGGCAGGACCGCCGAGATCTCCTCCGCCGCGTCCGGGCCGAACGCCTCGCCGATGCGGGCCAGGGCCTCCGCCCGGTCGAACGTCCACTCCTGGGTGCCGACCGTCTCCAGGACCAGCACCGCGATCAGCGAGCCGAGCTGGGCCGCGCGCTCGACGCCGAGGCCGCCGTCGAGACCGGCCAGGAAGCCCGCGCGGAAGCCGTCGCCGACGCCGGTCGGGTCGGCCTTCGCGCGTTCCGGGACCGCGCCGATCTGGAAGGCGACGCCGTCCTTGCCGACGATCTCGACGCCCTTCTCCCCCAGCGTCGTGATCCGGACGCCGACCTGGTCGAGGACGTCGGCCTCGGTCCAGCCGGTCTTCTGGAGCAGCAGCTCCCACTCGTAGTCGTTGCTGAACAGGTACTTCGCGCCGGCGACGAACGCGCGCGCCTGCTCGCCGGTCATCCGGGCCAGCTGCTGCGACGGGTCGACCGCGAAGGCGTACCCGCGCTGCCGGCACTCCTCGGCGTGGCGGATCATGCCCTCCGGGTCGTCCGGGCTGATCAGCACCAGGCTCAGCTCGCCGACGCGCTCGGCGACCGGCAGCAGCTCGATGTTGCGGGACTCGGCCATCGCGCCGGCGTAGAACGTCGCGATCTGGCAGAGGTCCTCGTCCGTGGTGCAGACGAACCGCGCGGTGTGGGCGACCTCCGACACGTGCACGCCCGAGGTGTCCACGCCGTGCCGCTCCAGCCAGGAGCGGTAGTCGGCGAAGTCGGCGCCGACCGCGCCCACCAGGACCGGCTTGACGCCGAGCACCCCCAGGCCGAAGGCGATGTTCGCGCCGATGCCGCCGCGCCGGACCACCAGGTCGTCGGCGAGGAAGCTCAGCGAGACGCGGTGCAGCTGCTCGGCGACCAGCTGCTCGGCGAACCTGCCCGGGAAATGCATGAGGTGGTCGGTCGCGATACTGCCGGACACCGCGATCCTGGCCTTGTCTGCCACCGGCTGCTCCTTCGTGTTCGACCTCACGGCAAAAGGCGCGAAGTTACCCCCGGGTCATGACCCATCCGGGTAGTTCGCGCGCGCCCAGCCGACACTACCGGCTGGTACTGCTTCTCCAGTCGAGAGCGGATCAATAGCGTTACGAATCGTGAACGCCGTCACCGAACCCGAGACCCTGTCCGAGCTGATCGCCGACTGTGCGCTCATCCCGGCGACCCTGCAGGCCGAGAGCCGTCCGCCCGTCCCCGCCACGGCGAGTCCGTGGGAGGTCGACGAGGTGTGCCACGCCCAGGTCGCGGAGCTCGACGCCTACGTGTAGTCCGCAGAGACGGAGAAGGCCCCGCCTCCCTGCCGGGAGACGGGGCCTTCGCACGTGCTGTGCCTTCGGGCAAAACGGCTCAGTGGAACGAGTCGCCGCAGGCGCAGGAGCCGGTGGCGTTCGGGTTGTCGATCGTGAAGCCCTGCTTCTCGATCGAATCCACGAAGTCGATGACGGCTTCCGACACGTACGGCGCGCTCATCCGGTCCACGGCGACCTTGAGGCCGTCGAAGTCGCGGAACAGGTCGCCGTCGAGCGTGCGCTCGTCGAAGAACAGCTGGTAACGCAGGCCGGCGCAGCCACCGGGCTGGACGGCGATGCGCAGGTGCATGTCGTCGCGGCCCTCCTGCTCGAGCAGGGCCTTCGCCTTGGAAGCCGCGGCGTCGGTCAACGTGACGCCGTGGGTCTCCTCGGCGGTCTCGGCCTGCGTCGCGCCGGCGTGCTCAGCGGTCGTCATGGCACTCCCTCATCAAAGTCGAACTCGCTGCGGATACTCCTCGTGCTGACGTGTTCAACACCGGGGGCGTCCGATCTGTTCCCCCACCATGGTCGCACATGGATCGACCTGGTGAACGGCGGCGTGACGCCTGCAATACCCTGGTGAGGTGAGGTTCCTGCGCCGAAGCACCACAGACACCGCCGCCGAAGAGCCGGAGGCGGGCGAAGCCGTCGACGTCGCCGGCAAGGCGTACACGCCCGGTAAGGGCAAGGCTACGCCGAAGCGCCGCGACGCCGAGGCGAAGAAGCGCGGCCCGGTGGCGCCGCCGCCCACCACCATGCGTGAGGCGATGAAGCGCAACAAGGAGCTGCGCAAGGCGAACCCGCAGACCAAGGAGGACCGCCGCGCGGCCGCCAAGGCCCGCCGCGACGCGATGATGCGCGGCGACGACAGCGCCCTGCTCCCGCGCGACCGGGGGCCGGTCAAGCGGTACGTCCGCGACCTGGTCGACAGCCGGCGCAACCTGCTCGGCCTGTTCATGCCGCTGGCGATCGTGGTGTTCCTGGCGCTGCTGGTGCCGTTGCCCCAGGTCCAGTCGTACATCACGCTGCTGTGCACGGCGATGCTGCTGGTGATGGCGATCGAGGGCTTCGTGAACGGCCGGAAGATCGCGAAGCTGGTGCGGGAGAAGTTCCCGAAGGAAGCGGTGAACGGCCGGTCGATCGGCTGGTACGCATTCGTCCGGGCATCCCAGATCCGGCGGCTGCGGATGCCGAAGCCGCGGCTGAAGCCGGGAGACGCGATCCCGAACTGAGCCGGTTTTCGAGAAGCCGGGTCGAGCACCGCTCGACCCGGCTTCTCGCTGTTCGGGACCGCGCCGGCCGTGGCCGGAGTCACTCCAGGTCGTTAGCAAAGCAAACGATTACCGCCTAAGCTCGCGGCCATGGAGTTTCGTCGTCTCGGCCGCAGTGGCCTCAACGTCAGTGAGATCTCGTACGGGAACTGGCTCACCCACGGTTCCCAGGTCGAGGAAGACCAGGCCCGGGCCTGCATCCAGGCCGCCCTCGACGTCGGCATCACCACCTTCGACACCGCCGATGCCTACGCCAACACCGCCGCCGAGGCCGTGCTCGGGCGGGGCCTCAAGGGCCAGCGGCGGGAAAGCCTCGAGATCTTCACCAAGGTCTTCTGGCCCACCGGCCCCAAGGGGCCCAACGACCGCGGCCTGTCCCGCAAGCACATCATGGAGTCGGCCAACGCCTCACTGACCAGGCTCGGCACCGACTACGTCGACCTCTACCAGGCGCACCGCTTCGACCGGCACACCCCGCTCGAAGAGACCATGCTCGCCTTCGCCGACCTCGTGCGCCAGGGCAAGGTGCTCTACGTCGGCGTCTCGGAATGGACCGCCGAGGAGATCTCCCGCGGGGCCGCCCTCGCTCGCGAGCTGCACGTCCCGCTCGTGTCGAACCAGCCGCAGTACAACATGCTCTGGCGCGTCATCGAGGAGCAGGTCATCCCGGCCTCCGAGCGCGAAGGCCTGAGCCAGATCGTCTGGTCGCCGATCGCCCAGGGCGTGCTCACCGGCAAGTACAAGCCCGGCCAGGCCTACCCCGAAGGCTCGCGCGCCACCGACGAAAAGGGCGGCGCCGACATGGTCGCCCGCTTCCTCGACGAGGACGTCCTCAAGCGCGTTGCCCAGCTCGAACCGCTCGCCGAGCAGGCCGGCCTCAGCCTGGCCCAGCTGGCCGTCGCCTGGGTGCTGCAGAACCCGAACGTCGCCTCCGCGATCATCGGGGCATCGCAGCCGGAGCAGGTGCACGAAAACGTCAAGGCCGCCGGCCAGAAGCTCGACGCCGATCTCCTGCAGGCCATCGACGACGTCCTCGGCGACGTCGTCGAGCGCGACCCCAGCCTGACCAAGAGCCCCTAGTCCTGGTTGATCCGGCCCTGGAACGGCACCCCGAGGTCGAACGCGTCCTCGGGGGCCATCCGGGGCTCCAGGCCGAACCCGCGCAGCAGCCGGCTCGCCCCGGCCAGCCGGTCTCCGCCGCGGCCGGGCACGCGCGAAGGCGCGAGACCGTGCGAGACGAGCAGGCTTTCGACGTCGTCGATCAGGCGGTACGGGTCGTACTCACCCACGGACCCAGGTCTTCCCCGTGATCCGCTCGTAGACCTCGGTGTAGCGCTGCCGCGTCTGCTCGACGATGTCCGCCGGGATCTCCGGCCCGGGCGGGGTCTGGTCCCAGCCCGTCGACCGCGACCAGTCGCGGACGAACTGCTTGTCGAACGCGTGCTGCGGACGGCCCGGCTCCCACTCGTCGGCCGGCCAGAACCGCGACGAATCCGACGTCAGGACCTCGTCGCCCAGGGTCAGCGTGCCGTCGGCGTCGAAGCCGAACTCCAGCTTCGTGTCGGCGATGATGACGCCCTGCTCCGCCGCGTGCTCGGCGCCCTTCGTGTAGATCTCCAGCGTCAGCTCGCGCAGCCGCTTCGCGGTGTCCTCGCCGATCTCGTTCAGGACCTCGTCGAAGGTCATGAACTCGTCGTGGCCGGTGTCGGAGATCTTCGTCGTCGGCGTGAAGATCGGCTCCGGCAGCTGGTCGCCCTCGACCAGGCCCGGCGGCAGCGCGACGCCGGAGATCTTGCCGTCGCGCTGGTACTCGCGCAGGCCCAGGCCGGCCAGGTAGCCGCGGGCGATGCACTCGACCTGGACCATCTTCAGCGGCTTGCAGCGCATCGCGCGCCCGGCGAACTCCTCCGGCACGTCGGTGGTCGAGACGACGTGGTTCGGGACCACGCCGGCCATCCGGTCGAACCACCAGGCCGAGAGCTGGTTGAGCAGCTTGCCCTTGTCCGGGATCGGCGTCGGCAGCGAGACGTCATAGACCGAGACGCGGTCGGACGCGACGAGCAGGATGTCCCCGCCGTCGAGTTCGTACAGGTCACGGACCTTGCCCGCGTGGATGTGCTTCATTCGCCGTCCTCAGTCGTGTACTCGTAGAAAACCCAGTGGTCGGGCAAGGCGGCGGATTCACCGTACTCGACGACCGTCCCGTCGGCCGCCAGGAAGGTGCTCCGGCCGAGCAGCACCGGCGACCCGGCGGGCAGCCCCAGCTCGGCCGCCTCCTCCTCGCCCGCGCGGCCCGCCGCGTGCCGTTCCTGCGTCGTCGCGATCTTCGTGCCCAGCCGGGCGGCCGCGTGGGCCGCGGTGCCCTCGACGATCCGCTCCGCCACCAGCAGCGCCGGCGCCTTGGCCGACAGCGCGCCGTCGAACCACGAGGTCGACGTCGACAGCGGCCGCGAGTCCGGGCCGTAGGTGGTCCGGCGACGGCGGATCACCGGGGCGCCCTCCTCCAGGCCGAGGGCGGCCGCGGCGCGCTCGGACGCCGGCTCGAGGCCGGCCGAGCGGATCACCGCGTAGTGGCCCGGCGGGTAGATCCGGCCGGTGCGCGCCGAAGCGGCGCTGCGGTCGCGGGCCGTGCGGTGCAGGCCGCCGCGGTCGACGACCGTGCCGACGCCGCGCACGGGCCGGACCAGGCCCTGCGAGCGCAGCGTGGCCAGCACCTTGGTGGCCGTCGCCATGGCGACGGCCCAGGTGCGCGCGATCTCGCGGGCGGACGGCACCGCGTCGCCCTCCTGCAGCCGGCCGGACAGGATGTCGTCACGGATCCGGCCCGCGATCTGCAGGTACGGCGGCTCAGGGCGATCGAGGGTGGGCAAGGCGGCTCCTCACGAGGACAACACGCACAAGTGTTCTAGCACGCCGGGGGGTGTCCCACAAAGGCCTGTTCAGAACCACCCAGGTGTACTAGTACACGCACTGGACTGTGCACTAGTACGCAAGTTACCCTCGAAAGTGTGTCCCCGCCCACACCACACTCCGGATCCAGCGGCCAGGGCCTCGAGGAACTGCTCGAGGAGCTCCGGCGCCGCAACTGGGTGCTGCACCTGTTCGGCGGCCGCGAGGCACCGGAGATCTACGCGGCCGTGCACCGCTGGCCGACCTGCGCGGACGTCATCATCCTCCGCGACGAGCACCGGGCCAGCGCCTACCGGGTACCGACCTTCCCGGGCACCGACGTGTTCAGCCCGGGGGTCGTCACCTGGCAGTACCACGCCACCCCGGTGTGGACGCTGCGAGCGGTGCTCACCCTGGCGGAGCCCGGCACCCCGGGCGCTCCGCTGCAGGCACTCCGGCCACAGCCGGACTGCCGGATCCCGCCGGAACTGCGCCACGACGTCACGATCCGGCCGACGGGGACGCCCCGGGAGGGAGACGACGGCGGCGGCCCGCCCGCGTGCGCCTAGCGGGCGAGCAGCCGCTCCGCGACGACGAGGTCGTGGGGATAGGTGATCTTGAGGTTCTCGGGAGCACCCGGGACCCAGCGGATCGGCAGGGAGGAGAACCGCTCCATGCACGACGAAGTGTCCGTACCCGAAAAGCCTTCGCGCTCGGCCTTCTCGTAGGCCTCGAGCAGCGGTCCGGCCCGGAAGCCCTGAGGCGTCTGGACGCGGATCGCGCCGGGCACCTGGGCGACCAGGTGCCCGGCATCCACCTCGACGACGTCGTCCGCGGCCAGGCCCGGCACAGCCCCCCCGTCCTCGCGTGTCCGGGCCAGCACCGCACCGACCAGCTCGGGGTGGACCAGCGGCCGGGCCGCGTCGTGCAGCAGCACGGCGTCGACCCGGCCGCCCGCTATGCGTGGGGCGAGGTGCCGCAGCGCGTTGAGCTCGGACGCCTGGCGGGTGTCGCCGCCGTACACGATCTCGACGCCGTCACCGGCCACTTCTTCGGCGAGTTCCCGGTCCTGCGGCCGGATGACGAGCACGAGCACGCCGATGCCGGGCACCTTCCGGAAGGCGTCGAGCGACCAGGCGACCACCCGCCGCCCGGCCAGGGGCAGGTAGACCTTGTTCAGCTTCGCGCCGACGCGGGTCCCCGCGCCACTGGCCAGCACCACCGCGGCCGCCGTCGTCTCCACGAGCCGCGAGACTACCGGCCGTCCCTTCCCGGTAGGTTGGCCACAGCGTTGCCTCGGAACAGGAAGGGCCTGGTGTGGAGCCGGACAGCATCGAGTTCCCCGAGATCACCCCGCCCGACGACCACGCCCGGTCCGCGGCGATCGCGCTGCACGACAAGCTCGTCAAGCCCGCCGGTTCGCTCGGGCGGCTCGAAGAGCTGGGCGTCTGGATCGCCGCCTGCCAGGGACAGTCGCCGCCGCGGCCGTTCACCCGGCCGCGCGTCGTGGTCTTCGCCGGGGATCACGGCATCGCCGCCAAGGGTGTCTCCGCCTATCCCGCCGAGGTCACCGCGCAGCTGCTGGGCACCATGCTCACCGGCGGCGCCGCGATCAACGTCCTGGCCGCCGCCGCGGGCGCGAGCGTGCGCGTGGTCGACCTGGCCGTCGACACCGAAGCCCCGGCGACCCGCTCGATCGGCGAGTTCAAGGTCCGCCGCGGCTCCGGTTCCATCGACGTCGAAGACGCGCTGACCGCCGACGAGGCGAAGAAGGCGATCCGCGCCGGGATCGCGATCGCCGACGCCGAGGTCGACGGCGGGGCCGACCTGCTCATCCCCGGCGACCTCGGGATCGGCAACAGCACGCCGGCGTCGGTGCTGGTGGCGGCGCTGACCGGCAGCGAGCCGGTGGCCGTCGTCGGGCGCGGCTCCGGCATCGACGACGACGCGTGGATGCGCAAGGCCTCCGCCGTGCGCGACGCCCTGCGCCGGGCCCGCGCGGTGCTGGCCGACCCGGTGGACCTGCTGCGCACCACCGCCGGCGCGGACATCGCCGCGATGGCCGGGTTCCTCGCCCAGGCCGCGGTCCGCCGGACGCCGGTGGTGCTGGACGGCCTGGTCGCCTGCGCCGCGGCGCTCGTCGCCGAAGACCTCGCCCCGGGCGCCCGCCGCTGGTGGGTCGCCGGCCAGCGGACGGCCGAGCCGGCGCACGCCCTGGCGCTGGAGCACCTGGACCTCGGCCCGCTGCTGGAGCTGGACGTCCGGCTCGGCGAAGGCACCGGCGCGGTGACCGCCCTGCCGCTGCTGATGATGGCCGCCCGCGTCCTCGCCGAGACGGCGACGCACGAGCAGGCGGGCGTCTCCGGCCCGCTGATCACCGCACCCACGTCCTGAACGGCGAAGCGGCCCCCGGCAAGACGCCGGGGGCCGCTTCCGTCGAACCGCTCAGCCGAGCTCGACCATCCAGTGGTCCGGGTCGGGCCGGGTGCCCTCCTGGATCCCCGTCAGCTCCTCACGCAGCTTCATCGTCAACGTGCCGGGCTGCCCGTCGGCGATGGTGAATTCACCGTTCGCGTGCTTGACGTGCCCGACCGGGGTGATCACCGCGGCGGTGCCGCAGGCGAACGTCTCGGTCAGCTCGCCGGAGGCGGCCGCCTTCTCCCACTCGTCGGTGGAGATGCGGCGCTCCTCGATCTTGTAGCCGAGCCGCGAAGCCAGCTGCAGCAGCGACTTGCGGGTGACGCCCGGCAGCAGCGACCCGGTCAGCTCCGGGGTGACCACCCGGGCGTTCTCGCCCGAGCCGAAGACGAAGAACAGGTTCATCCCGCCCATCTCCTCGACCCAGCGCCGCTCGACCGCGTCGAGCCACACCACCTGGTCGCAGCCCTTCTCGACGGCCTGCGCCTGCGCCACGAACGACGCCGCGTAGTTGCCGGCGCACTTGGCCGCGCCGGTGCCGCCGGGCGCCGCCCGGACGTACTCGGTGGACAGCCAGACGCTGACCGGCTTCACGCCGCCGGAGAAGTACGACCCGGCCGGCGAAGCGATGACCGTGTACACGTAGTCGGCGGCCGGGCTGTTGACGCCGAGCCCGGTGGACGTCGAGATCATGAACGGCCGCAGGTACAGCGAATCACCCTGCCGGGTGGGCACCCACCGGCCGTCGACGGCGATGAGCTCCCGCAGCGAGTCCACGAAGACCTCTTCGGGCAGCTGCGGCATGGCGAGCCGCTCGGCCGACTGCCGGAACCGCGACGCGTTGGCGTCCGGCCGGAACGACGCGATCGTGCCGTCCGGCTGGCGGTAGGCCTTGAGACCTTCGAAGATGGCCTGGCCGTAGTGCAGCACCGACGTCGCCGGGTCGAGGGTGAAGGGGGCGTAGGGACCGACCTGGGCTTCGTGCCAGCCTTCGGCCTTCGACCACTTGACGGTGACCATGTGATCGGTGAAGTACAACCCGAAACCGGGCGTTTCGAGTACCTCCGCGACACGGTCCGCGCTCGCAGGACTCGGGTGCGGGAGATGGGCGAACTGTGTCGTGGTCGTCATGGCTAGACGATACCGCTTGCTCGGACGCGCGTTAGTCGGATGTCCATCTGTTTGCGGGTTCCCCGCGCTCCCGGCCTGCCGGCTCTAGGATGACGCCGTGACCTACCACTCCACTGAGCCGGTCCCCCGGCCCAAGACCACCGGCGCCGACATCAAGACGTTCGTCGCCGCGGTGCTGCTGACCTTCGGCGTCGGCCTGCTCGGCATGGTCGGCTGGGCCGTGCTGGACAGCGGCTTCGGCGGCTTCCTCGGCCTGGTCGCCGGCGTTTTCGGCGTCGTGTGGTGGCGGAAGATCCACGGCAAGGCGTTCCCGAAGGTGCTGCCGACGAAGTCGGTCGTCATCCTCGCGGTCGTCAACGCCGTGCTGGCGCTGATCCTTCTCCTGACCGCGGGCTGAGACCGGCCGGCAGCTCCGGCGCCGGCCAGCCCGCGTCCGGGCGGAAGTCGATGTCCGTGCCGTCGAACGGATAGTTCCCGCGCTCGGCCAGCGCGCCGATCCGCTCGCCTTCGGCGCGCAGCCGGTCGAACTGCTCGAGCGTCAGGCGGCCGACCTCCAGGGCGGCCTCGGCTTCGTCCTCGTCGTCCCAGCGCCAGCGGCCGTCGGCCTCGACGACGACGTCGAGCACGCCGTCGATCCGGTCGACCGCGCCCGCCGTGCGGCCCAGCGGGATCTCCAGGTTGACGTACCAGTTCTTGAACCGGCCCTCGAGGTCGAAGAACCACCAGACCGACGACCACTCGTCTTCGGGGATCCGGCGCAGCGTCGACGCGCCGTGCCAGGAGTCGGCGACCGGCACCCGCGGGATGCGGAACCGCTGCTCCAGCGGGGCGTCCCGCATCAGGCGGCCGTCGGCGAGCCGGCTGCCGACGATCGGCGTTCCGGCCGGCAGCCACGCCCGCAGGACGCGGCCGTCGTCCTCGAGGACGCGCAGCGGGTGGACCTGGCCGATCGAGCCGTCGGGCCGGTGGAACCGCTCGACCACGGTCTCCCCTGGCCGCCAGCGTCGATCACTCACGGGTCTCACTGTACCTGCGTGCGCGTACGCCCAGTAGCAGCTCGAACACGGTCACCAGCCCCGCGATCACCAGCACGGGCAGCACCGGCAGCAGGTACGCGGCCGCCGCGGCGACGACGAGCCCGGCGATCCCCGGCACCCCGAGCCGCGCCCGGACGTCGGTCCCGGCGGCGAGCGCGGGTACCACGGTGGCGACCACGGCGACGACCGTGAGCATCGGCTGCAGCGCGTCCGCGTCGGCGGCGGAGAGCAGGTCGCGCAGCGAGGTGAGCGACAGCCCGAGCCGCACCGCGCCGAGCTGGTAGAGCGCGGCGAAGGCGACCAGGACGGCGAGCGCGCCCAGCAGCAGTACGCGCAGGCCCGCGTTCTCCCGTCCGCGCGGGCGCAGGAACGGCAGCACCAGCACCGCGGCGACGAGCACGCCCGCGAAGTCCGGCGGCCGGAGGGCGTCCGCCGTCCCCACCGGCGGCACGGCCACGCAGACCGCGACCAGCACGAGCCCCGCGGCGAGCAGCAGCCCGCCGGTGATCCGTACGACGATCGTCGGGATCTTCAGACCGGCGAACCCGGCCCCGGCGACGACCGCCACGAACGCCGCGGCCGCGAGTTCACGGTGCGCCGGGACGACGTAGGCGCCGAACGCGATCGCGTAGACGGCCACTTCGGACAGTCGCGCGACGGCGACCACCACCCGGTCGACCAGGGCATCGCCCGGTTCCGGCACCCTCGCCGTCACGCCCGCCACGACCGCGGCGAGCACGAGCCCGGCGAGCAGCCACCAGCCCGCGCCCGCCGCTGCCGCCGCCAGCACCACCAGCAGCCCGCCACCCAGCCGCACGCGGCCCTCCCTCGCCCTGTGTTCACCCGTGGTCAGGTCGTCATTAGCATGGCTCACGATCCCGGCCGGGCCGGCGCCCGGTGCCACACGAGAACGCGCGAGGAGCCAGAAGTGACCGTGCCCAAGCTCGCCCTGTCCGACAACACCGGGGAGGCACTGGCCAAGACGCGCGCCGACGTGGTCGTCGTCGGCACCGTGGCCGGCGAGGACGGTCCCGTGCTCGCCCCCGGCGCCGCCGCCGTGGACGCCGCCTTCGACGGCCGGCTCGCCGGCCTGCTGGCCACCCTCGGCGCGAGCGGCAAGGCCGAAGAGGTCGTCAAGGTCCCGACCCTGGGCAAGCTCCCGGCCGGCGTGGTGCTCGCCGTGGGCCTGGGCAAGGCGGGCGACGCCGTCACCCCCGAGCAGGTCCGCCGCGCCGCGGGCGCCGCCGGCCGCGCGCTGGCCGGCACCGACCGCGCGTTCGTGACGCTGTCCGAGCTCGACCTGCAGGCCGCCGTCGAGGGCCTCGTCCTTGGCTCCTACGTCTTCACCGACTACCGCTCGGAGAAGGGCGACGCCCCGCTGGCCAAGGCCGACTTCGCGAGCCCGGCCGGCGGCACCGCCCGCGAGCACAAGGCGACCCTGAAGGCGGCCGGCACCATCGCCGAGGCCGTCATCGTCGCCCGCGACCTGATCAACACCCCGCCGAACGACCTCTACCCGGCCTCCTTCGCCGACCGCGCGAAGAAGCTGGCCGAGGACAACGGCCTCGAGTTCGAGGTGCTCGACGAAAAGGCCCTCAAGCGCAAGGGCTTCGGCGGCATCCTCGGCGTCGGCGGCGGCTCGTCCCGCCAGCCGCGCCTGGTGCGCATCGGCTACAAGCCGGCCAAGGCCACCAAGAAGGTCGCGCTGGTCGGCAAGGGCATCACGTTCGACTCGGGCGGCATCTCGCTCAAGCCCGCCGCGAACATGGACCACATGACCTCGGACATGTCCGGCGCGGCCGGCGTGCTCGCCTCGGTCGTGCTGGCCGCGAAGCTGAAGTACCCGCTGGAAGTCGTCGCGCACATTCCGCTGGCGGAGAACCTGCCGTCCGGGACGTCGTACCGCCCGGGCGACGTGCTGACCATGTACGGCGGCAAGACCGTCGAGGTCCTCAACACCGACGCCGAGGGCCGGCTGGTCCTGGTCGACGCCATGGTCCGCGCGGCCGAGGAGAACCCGGACTACCTGATCGAGACCTCGACGCTGACCGGCGCCCAGGTCGTCGCGCTCGGCAACCGCACCGCCGGCGTGATGGGCTCGGACGACTTCCGCGACCGCGTCGCCGCGATCATGCAGGCCACCGGCGAGAACGGCTGGGCCATGCCGCTGCCGGAGGAACTGCGCGCCGACCTCGACTCGCGCCTGGCCGACCTGGCCAACGTGACCGGCCACCGCTGGGGCGGCATGCTCGCCGCCGGCATCTTCCTCCGCGAGTTCGTCGCCGACGGCCTCGACTGGGTCCACATCGACATCGCGGGCCCGTCGTTCAACACGAGCGGCCCGTGGGGCTACACCGGCAAGGGCGGCACCGGCGTCCCGGTCCGCTCGATCGCCGCGGTCCTCGCGGACATCGCCGCCAACGGCTGAGCCCCAAAGCGCCCCAATGTGGCGTTGGTTGCGTCCAACGCACCCAATGTGGCGTGGGGGGGGGGGGGCCCACCCCACCACCCCAAAGTGCGCCGGGGGGCGGGGGTGC
>NZ_JBSGBK010000146.1:0-12920 GCF_053601215.1 Amycolatopsis sp. NPDC004772 | reverse complement strand
GGGGCCGCGGGGGGGTGGGGGGGGGGGGGGGGGGGGGGGGGGGGGGGGGGGGGGGCGCCCCCCCCCCCCCCCCCCCCGCCCGGTTTCCGCCGGTGTGCCACCGTGTTCGAAAGAACCCCGCCGTCGTAGCCGGAGGGGGCTGCCACCTGGGGGTCCCCTCCGGCGTCATGCCGTCGCTTTCACCGCGTAGTCCTTGACCCGCATCGAGTCGTGCATCCGCACGCCGCCGGTGTTGAGCTTGGCGATCGCCCGGGTCAGCCCGGCCGGCAGCGCCGAGACCAGCTGCCCGCCGCGGGCCAGCGCCCAGACTCCGGCGCGGGAGGCCGGGATCAGGCTTCGCGCGGCACCCATCGCGAACGCCCGGCTGCGGCGCACCAGCTCGCCCATTTCCCGTTCGTACGCGGCGAAGGCGCGCTCGTGGTCCCCGTTCGCCTCGGCCAGCTCGCCGGCCAGGACGTACGCCCCCAGCACCGCGAGGCTCGTGCTTCCGCCGACGGCCGGCCCCGGGCAGTAGCCGGCGTCGCCGACGAGCGTCACCCGGCCGCGGGACCACGTGTCCAGCCGCAGCTGGGTGATCGAGTCGAAGTAGAACGGGCCCGGGCCGTGGAGACTGGCCAGCCAGCCGTCGACCTGCGGATGCATCCCGGAGAACGCTGCCCGGAGCAGCTGCTGCTGGCGGGAGACGTCGCGGTGGTGGTAGTCGAGCGGCTCGTCGCGGCGGAACAGGAACACCGCGCGGGCGTCGTCGAGGTGCCCGGCGCTGTAGAGGGAGGCCGTGCGGCCGGGGCCGAGGTGGGTGACGGCCTCGCCGTCGAGCCCGAGCGTGTCCGGCAGGGACAGCACCGCCAGGTACGCGCCGATGAACGTCGTCAGCCCGGCTTCTTCCCCGAAGACGAGGCGCCGGACGTTCGAGTGCAGCCCGTCGGCGCCGACGACGAGGTCGAAGCGGCGCGGCTTGGCGTGCTCGAAGGTGACGTCGCCGTCGGGGGAGATGCCGGTGATCGAGTCGCCGAAGAGGTACTCGACGTCGTCGCGGCCGGCGTCGTAGTAGATCTCGGACAGGTCGTCGCGCATCACCTCGGCGTGCCGGTCGGAGGTGGCCTGGAAGACCTTCGACAGGTCCACGTGCAGGGGCTTGGGGCTGCCTTCGCGGTGCAGCGTCATCCGGGTGGTGCCGGTGGCGACGGCCTCGACGCGGGGCAGGACGCCCATCCGTTCGGTGATGTCCATGGCCGGCCGGAAGAGGTCGACGGCGTGGCCGCCGGTCTTGCGCAGCTGTGGTGCGCGCTCGACGACGGTGACGTCGAAGCCGTGACGGGTGAGCCAGTACGCCAGCACCGGTCCGGCGATGCTCGCGCCGGAGACGAGGATCCGCATGAGTACCTCCCTGACTTAACGGTAGGTAAGTTGTACCACAGTTCCTTACCTATCGTTAAGTCAGTTATGCTGGGGCGGTGCCGAAACCGTCCGACACCAAGCAGCGCATCCTCGACGTCGCCCGCGACCTGTTCACCAGCCAAGGCGTCCAGCGCACCAGCCTGCAGGACATCGCCGACCGGCTCGGCATCACCAAACCCGCGCTCTACTACCACTTCCCGTCGCGCGACGACCTCATCCTCAGCATCGTCCAGCCGCTGCTCGACGACGGCGAGGAGTTCCTCCTCGCCGTGGAAGCCCGCGGCGACGCCCCGGTCCGCGAGCTGATCGAAGGCTTCTTCGACTTCAACCACCGCCACCGCGCCGACGTCGTCATGCTGCTGGCCGAGATGCCGACCCTGGCCGACCTCGGGCTCATCGACCGCGTCCTGGCCTGGCGGACCCGCCTCACCGCGCTGATCTGCGGCCCGGCACCCACCCTCGACCAGCAGGCCCGGGCCATCCTCGCCCTCGGCGGCCTGCAGGACGTCTGCATGCAGTTCCCCGACGTCCCGGTCGCCGACCTCAAGGCCGCCGCGGTCGCCGGCGCGCTCGACGCCCTCGGCCGCTGAAAAAATCTTCGCGGCGCGTGTCGAGAACGTCCGGGGGGGCTCCGTCCCCGGGGCAGAACAGGCCACCGGACAAGGAGACCGACCATGCAGCAGAACGAGATCGCCGAGGTCCTCGACCGCCCGCTCAGCCGCGAACTGCTGGCCCGCGACGTGACCCGCGTGGCCTACGTCGCCAAGGACGGCACCCCGCGCAGCATCCCGATCGCCTTCACCTGGAACGGCTCGCAGATCGTGCTGTGCACGACGAAGAACTCCCCGAAGCTGCCGTCCCTGCGCGCCAACCCCGCGGTCGCCCTGACCATCGACACCGAGGTCCACCCGCCCAAGATCCTCCTCATCCGCGGCCGCGCGGAACTGGACGTCGTCGACGGCATCCCGGAGGAGTACCTGCAGATGAACGGCACCTACCAGATGACCCCCGAGCAGCGCGTCGAGTGGGAACGCGAGGTCCGCTCGCTCTACGACGGCATGGTCCGCATCGTCATCACCCCGACCTGGGCCAAGCTGATCGACTTCGAGACCACCCTGCCCAGCGCGGTCGAGGAACTGGCCCGGCAGCGCGCCGAGCGCGTCGGCTAACGCACCGCGGCGCGCTCGAGGATCGCTCCCGTGTCCACGCCGGCCGGGAGCGTGCCGAAGGCGATGCCCCAGTCGCCGCCGAAGCGGGACGCGCAGAACGCGTCCGCCACCGCCGGGTGACCGTGGCGGACCAGCAGGGCACCCTGCAGCACCAGCGCCATCGACTCGACCACCCGCCGGGCCCGGTATTCGATGCCGTCCAGGTCCGTCAGCTCCTTGCGGACGCGGTCCACGGCGTCGTCGAGCCGGGCGTCGCCGCCGGCGGCCTGCTCGACCTCGGCGAAGAACGCCGCCACCGATTCCGGCTGCCGGCCCATCGCCCGCAACGCGTCCAGCGCCGCGACGTTGCCCGAGCCCTCCCAGATCGACGACAGCGGCGCCTCCCGGTACAGCCGCGGCATGCCCGACTCCTCGACGTACCCGTTGCCGCCGAAGCACTCCAGGGCCTCGGCCGCGTGCACCGGCGCCCGCTTGCACACCCAGTACTTCGACACCGCGAGCCCCAGCCGGCGGAACGCCTGCTCCTGCTCGTCGTCGCGCCGGTCGCCCGCCGCGGCCAGCCGCATCGCCACCGTCGTGGCCGCCTCGGACTCCAGGACCAGGTCGGCCAGGACGTTCGCCATCAGCGGCTGGTCGATCAACGCCTTGCCGAACGCCCGCCGGTGGGTCGCGTGGTGCACCGCCCGAACCGCCCCCAGCCGCATGCCCGACGCGCTGCCCAGCGTGCAGTCCAGCCGGGTGTTGTTGACCATCTCGATGATCGTGCGGACCCCGCGGCCCTCCTCGCCGACCAGCCAGCCGACCGCGTGGTCGTACTCGATCTCCGACGACGCGTTCGACCGGTTGCCCAGCTTGTCCTTCAGCCGCTGCAGCCGGATCGGGTTGCGCGAGCCGTCCGGCAGCACGCGGGGGAGCAGGAAGCACGACAGCCCGCCCGGCGCCTGCGCCAGCGTCAGGAACATGTCGCACATCGGCGCCGAGGTGAACCACTTGTGCCCGACCAGGGTGTAGATGCCGTCGGCGGCCGGGGTCGCGGTCGTCGTGTTCGCCCGGACGTCCGAGCCGCCCTGCTTCTCGGTCATCGACATCCCCGCGAGCAGCCCGCGCTTGGTGCCGGGCTCGCGCAGGCCGAAGTCGTACTCGGTCGCCGCCAGCAGCGGCTCGTAGCGGGCCGCCAGCTCCGGGGTCGCCCGCAGGGCCGGGATCGCCGCGTAGGTCATCGAAATCGGGCAGCTGTGCCCGGCCTCGACCTGACCCCAGACGTAGAACTTCGCCGCCCGCGCCGCGTGGACGCCCTCGCGCGGGTCCCGCCACGGCGTGCCGTGCAAGCCGTGGACCGTCGCGACCTTCATCAGCTCGTGCCAGTACGGGTGGAACTCGACCTCGTCGATCCGGTTCCCGTACCGGTCGTGCGTGCGCAGCACCGGCTCGTTCTCGTTGACCAGCCGGCCCCACTCCTGGGCCTGCTCGGTCCCGGCCAGCCGGCCCAGCTCGTGCAATTCGCCGGCCGCCCAGCCCGCACCGGCCCGCTCGAGCCCGGCCAGTAGCGCCGGGTCGTCGGCGACGTCGTGCCCCACCAGCGGCGGGACCTGGTTGGTGACCTCATGCGTGGCGGGCATCGGAGCCTCCTAGAGCGCGAAGGATGAACGTGCGAAGCTCGGCGACGTCACCGGCGTTCCCGCTGGTCAACGGCCCGATCAGGACCTCGGCGGCGGCGCCGACCAGCGCGGCGGCGGTGAGCCGGCCGTCCTGGGGCGGCAGCACGCCCTCCCGGACGCCGGCGGCGACGTGCTCGGCGATGACCTCGGTGTAGGCCCGCCGGAACTCCAGCCGCTCGGCATCGATGAGCGCGTCGACCGGCTCGGCGAGCAGGGCGTACGCCTGCTTCGGCGCCTTGAGCGCGCGCTGGGCGAAGGTGTCGACGGCTGCCAGGACCCGTTCGGCCGGGGCACCCGCCTCCGCCGACGCCGTCCGGACCGCTTCGACCTCCCGCGTCACGACCTGCCGGAAGACGTGCACGACCAGGTCGGCTTTGGTGGGGAAGTGCTGGTAGACACTGCCGACGGCCACTCCGGCCCGCTCGGCCACGGCGGCGACGGAGCAGCCGCCGTAGCCGTGTTCGGCCAGCTGCCGGGTCGCGGCGGCGACGATCGTCTCGCGCTGGGCGTCGAGGCGTTCCTGCACCTTCGGGGTACGGCGATAGGGCACGTCAAGAAGTGAAGCACCGATTCATTGCTTCAGCAAGGCCGGGTCCACATCGGGCTTCACCGCGCCCTCGGCTTCGCATCCGCCGGCGTCTACCGGCAGGTCGGCTGGAAACACGGCGCCTGGCACGACGTCGCTTGGGTCGAGAAGAACCTACGCGCAACCGACGGTTGCACATCGGCAGCCGCCGAGCTAACGTGACACGCAACAAAAAGTTGCACAAGGAGCCTCGCATGGAACACGGCAGCATCGAACGCGAAATCCACATCGACGCCCACCCCGACGTCGTCTTCGACGTCGTCAGCAGCCCCGAACACCTCCGCGAATGGTGGCCCGACGAAGCCGAATACCCCGTCGAACCCGGGGGAGACGGCCGCATCGGCTTCGGCGGCTCCTGGGTCCGCTTCACTGTCGTCGACGCCAGCCCACCCCGGCACTTCTCCTTCCGCTGGACCCACGCCGAAGGGGAGGCCGCCGCCCCCGGCAACTCCTTCCTCGTCGTCTTCGACCTCGAACCCACCGCCACCGGCACCCGCCTCAAGATGACCGAAACCGGCTTCCGCGAACGCGGCTGGGACGAAGCCAAGATCGCCGCCGAATACGCCGACCACGTCACCGGCTGGGACCACTTCCTGCCCCGCCTGCCCGCCTGCGCCGCCCAGCTCGGAGCCACCCGGTGACCACCGCCGTGGACGACGACCTCTGGTCGGCCGTCGGCGACCCCACCCGCCGCCGCATGCTCGACCTGCTGCTCAGCCAGGGGAGCGGCACCGCGACCAGCCTCAGCGAACACCTGCCCGTCACCCGCCAGGCCGTCGCCAAGCACCTCGCCGTCCTCGACCGCGCCGGCCTCGTCCACGCCCGCAGCGCCGGCCGCGAAAAGCAGTTCCACGTCGACGAAACCCAGCTCGCCCGCGCCGTCGCCCAGCTCACCGACGTCGGCAACGCCTGGGACGCCCGGCTCCGCCGCATCAAGACCATCGCCGAAACCATCGAGAAGAAGAGAAAGCCGTAGAAAATGGACATCCTGCACCGCATCGGCATCCACCACGCCACCCCGGACCAGGTCTTCGACGCGCTCACCACCATCGACGGCCTCGCCGGCTGGTGGACCGAAAAGACCGAAGGCAGCACCGAACCCGGCGGCGTCATCGCGTTCCGCTTCATCCCGGGCGGCTTCGACATGAAGGTCCTCGAACTCGACCCGGGCCGGCTCGTCCGCTGGGAAGTCGTCGACGGGCCGCCGGAGTGGCTCGGCACGACGATCCGCTGGGAGCTCGAGAAGCGCGACGACTACACGATCGTGCTGTTCAAGCACGAAGGCTGGCGCGAGGCGGTCGAGTTCATGCACCACTGCAGCACGAAGTGGGCGATCTACCTGATGAGTCTCAAGCAGCTCGTGGAGACCGGGGAAGGCGCCCCGGCGCCGCGGGACGTGATGATCAGCGACTGGCACTGACGTTACTTGACATAATGTACATTATCGGCACTTAGGGACGTGCTGGGCGGACAGCCCGGGAGGGGTCGGATCCTGGGTCGGGTGTTGTCCAGGTTGCAGGAGCGTTCGCTTCGCCAGGACGGCTCCTGTCAGGGTTTCGACCTCTCACTCGGCCGGCAGTTGGCCGATCTGAGCCCTGAGAGGCCCGGGAGCATCCCCTGAGGGACGCGAACCCGATGTCCGGTCACTCGACCTCAAAACGTCACGGTGACGAAACCGTCCGAGGTTTGGTCACCCTGGCGTTGCTGTGCGGCACGGTTGGCGACCACGGATCGGCGGCCTCGGCCTCCCGACCCCCGGGTCGCCGGCCGGGTCGTGTTGAACATGTGTGCGTATGCCCCGCAGTGGCGTGCAGCGGCGTCCGGAGGGCTCGAAACGGCCTCGGGAGGAGTCTCGTGTCCCCCAGGGGAAGATCCCTGGGTCAGACCGGCGTTTCATGCATAATGGCAATTATGCATGAAACGCCGGGTTCGGGCCCGGACGCGGAAACTGTCGGTGGCGTGCGGTACAAGATCCACATGAAGGTTTCCGAGGCCCAGCAAGCCTTCTTCGCGGCCCGCCGGCCCCGCAAGGACTCCCCGCACACCACCGACGCCTACCGCCGCGATCTCGCCGGCATCACCACTCTCCTGGTTTTCGAACTCGGCCGTCCGGCCGAGGACCTCGAGGTGGCCGACCTCACCGGGCCGGCGCTGCGGTCGGCGTTCGGCGCGTTCGCGGACGGGCACGCGAAGAGCTCGGTGCTGCGGGCGTGGTCGACCTGGAACCAGTTCCTGACGTTCTGCGTGGCGGACGGGCTGTTGGCGGGCAATCCGATGGGTGCGGTGGCGCGGCCGCGGACGCCGGCGTTGACGCCGAAGCCGTTGCGGGGCGAGGAAACCCCGGAGCAGCTGTTGTCGGCGGCGGCCGCCGGGTCGCGGCGCGCGCGCGATCCGTGGCCGGAGCGGGACGTGCTGGTGATCGCGCTGGGGCTGGTGGCGGGGTTGCGGGCGGCGGAGATGCGGGCGTTGACGTCGCGGTCGCTGGTGGGGCGTGCCGGTGAGTTGCGGTTGCACGTGAAGGGGAAGGGCAGCCGGGATCGGTCGATTCCGGTGCAGCCGGTGCTGGCGGAGCTGATCGAGCGGTACCGGGAGTCGTGCCGGGTGCGGTTCCCGAACGTGCGGTTCTCCCCTGGTTCGCCGTTGCTGCTGGATCGGGCGGGTGAGCCGATCGGGCGGGGTGCGCTGGAGTACCTGGTGAAGTCGTGTTACCGGGGTGCGGGGTTGCACGACCGGGTGCCGGTGGGGGCGAATCTGCACGCGTTGCGGCACACGTTCGCGACGCGGCTGGCGGAGGACGGGGCGACGGCGTCGGAGATCATGGCGTTGCTGGGGCACGCGAGCTTGGCGACGAGCCAGAACTACATCGAGGCGACGGGCCGCGAGCAGCGCGCGGCGGCGGCGAGCAACCGGACTTATCGGGCGTTGGACAGCTTGGGCTGAGGTGCCGGAACGGACGACACGCGTGCTTGGAGGGACAACACGGCGGCCTGGGGTGGGTCAGCGGAGTTGTTCGAGGTCTTTGGCGGCGCGGGCGATTTCGGCGGCGAGGCCGCGGAGTTCTCGGGGGTCGGCGCCGTCGTCGGCGGCGGTGACGATGTCTTCGGCGGCGCAGCGGAGCTGGAAGAGGCGGTCCTGGAGGGCGGCGATCTCGGTGTCGGAGAGCACGACGGCGTCTTCGGGCAGGCCGCTGCGCTGCAGGGCCGTACGGCGTTCGTAGGCGCGCTGGCGGCAGGATTGGCCGCAGTAGCGCCGGCGGCGGCCGACGTTGCCGCCTTCGGGGAGGCGTCGTCCGCACCAGCCGCAGTGCTTGGGGGCGCCTCGGCGGGCCGGGGCGATGTCGATCGTGGTCGGCTGGGTCAGTTCGGCGGCTTCCCTCACCCGGGAGACCCTAGCTGGCCACCGTTTGCTCATGCCGGGGTCATGGCGGAAGGGCACACTTGGAGGATGCAGGCTTCGTTTCCGTACCTGGCCGACCCGGTCCCCCGTGCTTTCGCGCACCGGGGGTGGCACCTCGGTGACCTCGCGGGATTGGAGAACTCGTTGCCGGCGTTCGAGCGGGCGTGCGCGGAGGGGTACCGGTACCTCGAGACGGACGTGCACGCGACGGCGGACGGTGTGGTGGTGGTCCACCACGATCCGAACCTGGATCGGACGACGGACGGGTCCGGGCCGATCGCGGCGCAGACGTGGGCGCAGCTGAAGAACGTGAAGGTGGGTGGGAAGGCGCCGTTGTCGCGGCTGGAGGACGTCCTGGAGGAGTTGCCGGACGCGCGGTTCAACGTCGACGTGAAGGCGGATCGGGCGGTGGAGCCGTTCGTGCGGGTGCTGGAGCGGACGGGGGCGTTCGACCGGGTGGCGGGGGCGGCGTTTTCGGACGCGCGGCTGGTGCGGTTGCGGAAGCTGGCGGGGCCGCGGCTGGTGACGGCGATGGGGCCGCGGTCGGCGTTCGCGTTGTGGGCGCGAGGCCGGTTGCCGCTGCTCCCCCTCGGGCGGCTGGTGCTGGGGGCGATGGCCCAGGTGCCGGTGCGGCAGGGGGTGTTGCGGGTGGTGGACAAGGCGTTCCTGGCGATGGCGGGGCGATCGGGCATCGAGGTGCACACGTGGACGATCGACGATCCGGCGGAGATGCGGATGCTGCTGGACCTGGGGGTGCACGGGATCGTGACGGACCGGCCGGATCTGCTGCGTGAGGTGCTGATCGAGCGGGGTGCATGGCGGCGGTCGCAGGAGTCTTGACGGCTCAGCGGGGTGGTTTGCCGGTCCAGGCGGCTTCCCAGGTCTTGGGGCCGAGGAGGCCGCTGTCCTTGATGCCGTTGGCGCGCTGGAGGTCGAGGACGGCGGTGCGGGTCTTGTCGAGGTAGCAGCCGGTGCCGGTGAAGCCGTAGCCGAAGGCGTTCATGCGGAGCTGGAAGGTCTTGAGGGCGTCGGCGCAGTCGCCGTAGGCGTAGACGACGCCGGGCCAGGCGGGGCGGGGGCCGCCGGGGCCGGGTGGCGGGGTGGGCAGGCCTCCCCCGCCGATGTAGGCGGATTCGGTGTAGCTGGGGACGCGTTTGCTGCGGGCGTCGGCGTCGGCGGCGAGTTTGAGCATGCCGGCGCACTGCCAGGGTTGCCAGCCGCGCATGCGGTAGAGGTAGAGGGCGCGGTAGTCCTGTTCGGCGGGGGCGGCCTGGTCGGGGCGGCCTTGGCCGCCGACGCTGCGCCAGGTGGGCAGGTCGAACTGGTAGGCGCCGTAGTAGCCGTTGCCGGTGTTGGTGGCGTAGCGGCCGCTGGACTCGCACATGCGGAGTTTGGCCCAGGCGGCCGCCGCGGGGTCCGCGGCGGCGGTGGCGGGGTTGAGCAGCGGCAGACCCATGGCGGCGAGGGCGAGGAGCAGGAGGCTCGTCACGGTGCGTCGGCGGTTCTGGATCATGGGTGCACAGTAGGAGCGTGTCCCATTGACCACAACAGACACGATGGGCGCTCAAGTCTCACATGAAACACTGTTCACTTTTGCCGACGACACGCCGTGAGGGGCGAACGGGGTGTCGTGGCGGGGCGGCGGATGATCACGAAGCGACAAACCGGACACGGTTTCGGTGGCGCGTTCTCGGGGGACGACGCGTCCCCGTAGTCTCCGCGCTGACCTGGAAGTTCTTGAGCCGAAGGAGCCGTGGATGACGCTGGCCGGGACGCGCTCGACCAAGCGCGAGCGCTGGGGCTGGTATTTCTACGACTGGGCGAATTCGCCGTTCTATTCGTCGACGACGACGGTGTTCGGGGCGCTGTCGATGAGCCCGATCGCGGCGGCGGACGCGAAGGCGAACATCACCCTTAACGGGGACCGTGCGTGCTTGGACGCGGCGGGCGAGGCGGACACGTTGCACCACTGCGACGTGACGTTGTTCGGGCTGCACTTCCCCGCCGGTTCGGTGTGGGGGTACCTGCTGTCGGTGGCGACGGTGGTGCAGGTGCTGGTGCTCCCGATCGCGGGTGCGGTGGCGGATCGCAGTCACAACAAGCGGCGGATCCTGGGCGGGTTCGCGTTCCTGGGTGCGGCGGCCGCGGCGGGGATGTTCTTCCTGACGGGCTCGGACTGGCAGCTGGGTGCGGCGCTGTTCATCGTGGCGAACATCGGGTACGGGGGTTCGCTGGTCGTCTACTACTCGTTCCTGGCCGACATCGGCGGGCCGGACGAGCGGGACGGCATTTCGGCGAAGGGCTGGGCGTTCGGGTACCTGGGTGGCGGGCTGGCGCTGGCGTTGCAGCTGGGGTTCTACCTGAAGCACGACCTGTTCGGGGTGGATCAGGACCTGGCGGTGCAGATCTGCTTCCTGACGTCGGGGCTGTGGTGGGCGGCGTTCACCGTGCCGGCGGTGCGGCGGCTCCCCCGCCGGCACGTGCCGGTGGACGTCGCGCCGGGGCGGTCGGTGCTGCGGGCGGGGTTCGCGGAGCTGCGGCAGACGCTGGTGGCGGCGAAGGCGTATCCGCTGACGCTGGCGTTCCTGGGCAGCTACCTGGTCTTCACCGACGGGATCAACACGGTGGTGACGGTGTCGGCGCAGTACGGCAAGGACGAGCTGGGGTTCGGCAACAGCGTGCTGATCGTCACGATCCTGGTGATCCAGTTCGTGGCGTACCTGGGTGGGACGTTGCACGGGCTGGTGGCGCGGCGGTGGGGGGCGAAGCGGACGATCCTGGGCAGCCTGGTGGTGTGGATCGTGGTGCTGGGCGGGGCGTACTTCGTGCAGCCGCGGCAGATGCTGCAGTTCCTGGCGGTGGCGGTGGGGATCGGGCTGGTGCTGGGTGGGACGAACGCGTTGTCGCGGTCGTTGTTCAGCCAGATGATCCCGGCGGGCAAGGACGCGCAGTACTACTCGCTCTACGTCGTGGGCGAGCGCGGGACGTCGTGGCTGGGGCCGCTGGTGTTCGCCGGGGTCGGGCAGGCGACGGGGTCGTTCCGGCTGGCCATCATCGCGCTGGTGATCTTCTTCGCGGCCGGTCTGGTGCTGGTGTGGCTGGTGCCGGTGCGGCGGGCGATCGTGGCGGCGGGCAACACCCCGCCGGAGGTTCTGTAGCCACCGATAGGGTCGGGCGTCGTGACCTTGATCGACGACGCCGCCGGCCCTGATCCCACCGATGCCCTGTCGTCGGTTCCCGCGGCGGGTTCGCGCCGCGGGACGCCGCCGGTGGGCAGGCTGAAGTTCTGCTACGGGCCGATGGACTGCGGGAAGTCGACGCTGGCGCTGCAGATCGACCACAACCACGCGCGGCAGGGGCGCCGGGGGCTGGTGCTGGTGCGCCACGACCGTTCGGGGGCGCCGCAGATCTCCAGCCGGATCGGGCTGACCCGGCAGGCGGTGGAGGTCGGTGAGGACACCGACGTGCGTGACCTGGTGCGGCAGGAGTGGGCGCAGGGCCGGCACGTGGACTACGTGGTGGTGGACGAGGCGCAGTTCCTCTCCCCCGGTCAGGTCGATCAGCTGGCGGAGCTGGCCGACGAGGTGGAGATCGACGTCTACTGCTTCGGGATCGCGACGGACTTCCGGAGCCGGTTGTTCCCGGGGGCCGCCCGTCTGTTCGAACTGGCGGACGAGTTGCAGCCGGTTCAGGTGGAGGTGTTGTGCTGGTGCGGGCTGCCGGGGCGGTTCAACGCGCGGGTGGTGGACGGCGAGGTGGTGCGCGAGGGCGATACCGTCGTGGTGGCAGATACCGAACAATCCGTAGTTGAAACTTCAGCTTCAGTACGTTTTGAGGCCGAATTCGCTACGGTGCGTTATCAGGTATTGTGTCGCCGCCACTTCCGAGCGGGTGACTTGGGGCCGGTTACTGCCCATCACGGTCAGTTACGGTTGACCTGAGCGAGACGCGAGTAGCCCATCCGGGGGATATCAGCACTAAGAAGGCCGTATTGACGTCACGCCGGAGCGCGAAATGCCTCCTACTAGTGGAAGCTAATGCAGGCGGGTGACGCAGCTCATCGTGAGCAACGACATGGTGTTCCGGGAATCCTTCGGGGCCGCGGGTCGTTGCATAGGGTGAGCAACACCCTGGCTCCACCCCGGAGCTGACTGAAAGGACCCCACTATGGCCGACCGTGTTCTTCGTGGAAGCCGGCTGGGAGCGGTCAGCTACGAGACCGACCGCAACCACGACCTCGCCCCACGTCGCACCGTGCGCTACGCCTGCCCGAAGAACCACGAGTTCGAGGTGCCGTTCTCCGACGACGCCGAGATCCCGACGGTCTGGGAGTGCCGCCTGCACGGCAGCGAATCGGAGATCGTCGATGGCGGGCAGCCCGAGCAGAAGAAGGTCAAGCCGCCGCGCACCCACTGGGACATGCTGCTCGAGCGGCGCACGATCCCGGAGCTCGAGGACCTGCTGAACGAACGTCTCGCCGAGCTGAAGGGCCGCCGCACCTCCCGGTCGGCGTGACCCTCCAGAGCTCGGCCTTGTAGCCCAGCTCCCACCACAACGGAAAGGCCCCCGCGACCTCCCCCCGCGGGGGCCTTTCGCATGCCCGGCACCAGCCCCGGATGCGCCCCAATGGGGTTTTTTCATCTTGATCGTTGCTGGTCACGGTGGTGCGGCGGGGCTGTTGTGGTGGTGTGGGAGGAAGTGACGCTGGGACCG
>NZ_JBSGBK010000145.1:0-12927 GCF_053601215.1 Amycolatopsis sp. NPDC004772 | reverse complement strand
CGACCAGCCCGCGCACCGCGCCCACCGCACCCCCGCCAGCCGCCAGCTGCCACACCCCCCCCAACCCCCCCCCAACGCCCCCCCCCCCCCCGCCCCCCCCACCGCGGGTGGGGTGGCGGGGCCGGGAGTTCACGGCGATGTCACTTGTCGGTCTTCGGCGCGGCCGGCTTCTTCGCGGCGGCGCTGGTGGTGCTCGACGTGGTGCTCCGGCGGGCCGGGGCGGCCGTCTTCGGGGCCGTCTTGTTCGCGACGCGGCGGCTCGCCGAGCGGGTCTCGTGGGCGACGTCGTCACCCAGCTCCTCGATGGCGTCGGCGGCCTCGCCGGCGACCTCGGTCACCTTGCGGGCGGTCTTCTCACCGACCGAGCGGGTGCGCTTGGTGAAGGTGCCCAGCACGCCGTCGACGCGCTCGCGCACCTCGGCGGTGACGCCCTCGACCTGGCCCTGCGCGGTGGTCAGGGCCTCTTCGAGCTGCTCGATGGCCTTCTTGACCTGCGGCTGCGCGGCGATCTTGTCCCACGCCTGCTCGCCCGACTCGGCCAGCTTGTTGTACAGCTTGAGCGCGGCCTCGGTGTACTCGTCGATGACCTTGCGCAGCTCGGCCGGGTCCAGCTTCTCGCGGAGGCTCTCGACGTCGGTCGGCAGCTCCTGCAGGTTCTTGCGGGCGGTCTCGCTGCCCTTGGTCACGTTCTCCTTGGCCTTCGCCACGGCGTCGGTGACGGCGTGGGTGGCCAGGTTGCCGGCGCCGAGCGCGGCGAGCAGCGGGGTGCGGACCTGGTCGAGGGCGTTGGTGACGGCCTTCTTGACGTCTTCGGTCTTGGGGGTGGTCATGCTGACTCCTCGGTTTTCGCGGCTGAAGCGGCTGATGTGGTGTCCGGGGCGGGAGTGGCGGCCGGCCGTGCCGCGGCGTTCTCCCGGCGGAAGGATTCGTAGACGTCGAGCAGGACCTGCTTCTGGCGCTCGGTCAGCTCGGCGTCGGCGCGGATCGCGTCGCCCACCGGCCCGCCCGTCGGCAGGTCGAGGATCCCGGCCTGCACATACAGCGCTTCCGCCGAAATGCGCAGACCCTTGGCGATCTGCTGGAGGATCTCCGCGCTGGGCTTGCGCACCCCGCGCTCGATCTGGCTCAGGTACGGGTTGGACACGCCGGCGAGCTTCGACAGCTGGCGCAACGAGATCTTCGCGGTGTTGCGCTGCTGGCGGATGTACTCGCCGATGTCGGAAGCGATGTCCGCGACCTTTTCCATGGGACTGCCGGATCCTGACGTCCCACCGGTCTCTGTCATCCGGTCACCTCCTCGCGACACCTTCGACGGTACGCCGGAGTGCTAGCTATTGCAAGCACCCTGCTTGCAACCTTCGGGTGTGACGCTCACCGCTACCGTGGTCCCATGACGCGCTCGGCCCGGTTGCGGCGACGCCTCGTCGAGCACCTCCTCGACGAGGACGTCCTGCACGCGCCGGAGTGGATCGCCGCCTTCCGCTCGGTGCCCCGCCACGTCTTCCTGCCGCGGTTCTTCGCCCCGGCGGGCGGGCTGTGGGCGGCGGTCGACCGCGGCGACCCGGGCTGGCTGGAGACCGTCTACTCCCGCGACGTGCTGGTGACGCAGCTCGACGACGATCCGGAGCGCTGGGAGGTCGCCCGGCGCGACGGCCCGGTGGCGGGCACGCCGACGAGCTCGTCGAGCATGCCCGCGATCATGGCGATCATGCTCGAGGAGCTGCGGGTGCGCGACGGGCAGTGCGTGCTCGAGATCGGCACCGGCACCGGCTACAACGCCGCGCTCCTGAGCCACCGCTGCGGGGCCGGCCGGGTGTCCACAGTGGACATCGACCCGGTGCTCGTCGGGACGGCGCGTGAGCGGCTGGCCGAGGCCGGGTACCACCCGGCCTGCGCGGTGGGTGACGGCGCGCTCGGCTTCCCGGCCGGCACGCTCTTCGACCGGGTGCTGTGCACGGCTTCGGTGTCGAAGATCCCGCTCCCCTGGCTGGCGCAGGCAAAACCGGGCGGGCTGATCGTCACGACGCTGAACCGCCCGATCGGCGCCGGGCTGGTCCGGCTGGTCGTCGGCGAGGACGGCACCGCGCAGGGCCGCGTCCTCGCGCGCGACGGCCGGTTCATGCCGCTGCGCGCGCACCGGCTCCCCGAGACGGGCCCGCTGCCGATGCCCTCGCGCGGCGACTGGGAGCAGACGCGGCTGCCGATGTCGACCGTGCTCCAGCCGCGTCAGCAGTTTGAATTCTTCGCGGGACTGGCACTGCCCGGTGTCCGCCCGGTGCGCGAGGGCGGCGAGGAAGCGTCGGGACTTGCGCTGGTCCACCCGGACGGCTCGTGGGTCCGCCACCGCAAGCGCGGCGGCGCGAACGAGGTCGCCCAGGGCGGCCCGCGGGCGCTGTGGGAGCTCGCCGAGGCCGCCTTCGTCGACTGGTGCGAGCTGGGCAAGCCGGACCGCGACCGGTTCGGCGTCACGGTGACCGGCGACCGCCAGGAATTCTGGCTCGACTCCCCCGGCGGCCGCACCTGGCCGTTGGGCTAAGGCAGCCGCGCGCGGATCCACTTCTCGACGTGGTCGGCCGTCGCCTCGTGGGAGACGTCCGTGGTGTCGAAGACGTCGACGCCGAGGTCCGGAGCCGACTTCCGAAGCCAGTCGTTGAACTCCAGCATCTCGTCGATCCGCTCCTCGTCCCACTCCCGCCACGCCGGGCGCGCCCGCAGCCGGGCGCGCAACGACGACGGCGTGCCCACCAGGGCCAGGTAGTGGATGTCGCTGAAGAACGCGCGCTCCGGCAGCGACTCGAACTCCGGTGGCGCGACCGTCCCGCACAGCACGACCGGGCGGCCGTTCTGGTGCAGCATCGCCGCCATCCGCAGCCAGACCGACCGGAAGTCCAGTACGTCGTCGCGCAGCGCGCCGATCCAGAGGATGTCCTGGTCGAGCACAACGACGTCGCCGCCGAACCGCTCGGCCAGCAGCGGCCCCATCGTCGACTTCCCGGCGCCGCTCGGTCCGGTCAGCGCGAACAGCGGCAGCTTCTCGAACGGCCACTCGTGCCCGCACCTGGCGCACGAGACGATCGAGCCCGCGACGACCGGGCGGTCTGCCCGATCGCCGCACGCCGGGCAGATCCGCAGGTCGAGCCCCATCTCAGTCGAAGAGGTTCTCGAGGAAGCTGCGCTTGCGGTGCCCGTGCCCGTACGGCCGCGGCGAATCCGAGTAGCCCCCGCGGTGCGGCCGCGGCGAGTCCGCGTAACCACCGCGGTACGCCTTGGGCGAGTCCGGGTAGCCGCCGCGGTAGGGCCGCGGCGAGTCGGGACGGCCGTAGTGCGCCGTCGGCGCCGGACCGGACTGGTAGGGCGGCGGCTGCTGGCCGTAGAACGAGCTCTCCGCACCGACGATCGCCTCGAGCTCGCCGCGGTCCAGGAAGATGCCGCGGCAGCCGTCGCACTGGTCGATGTGGATGCCGTTCTTGTCGACGGTCCGCATCTGGTTCTGACACTTCGGACAAATCACACCGCAGAGCCTACGCAAAAACGCGTCAGCAGGCGCAGAGGCAGAACGGGTGGCCGACCGGATCGGCGTAGACGCGGAACGTCTCCGGGTTGTCGTCGAGCAGCTTGGCGCCCAGCCCGAGCACGCGCTCGTGCGCCGCTTCCAGGTCCGTGACGTTCAGGTCCAGGTGCATCTGCTGCGGGTTCTCCGCAGACGGCCAAGCCGGCGGCCGGTAGTCGGGGACCCGCTGGAACGCGATGCCCGCGCCGCCCGCGGGGTTGGGCAGCGTCACCCAGTGCCCGTCTTCGGCCACTTCGGGGGCGTCCCACTCCAGCACCGAGCGGTAGAACTCGGCCAGCGCCGCCGGGTCCGGGCAGTCGAGGGCCACCACGCCCAGCGTCGGTACCGCACTCATCGTCGCTCCCTCCGATCCTGAGTAACCAGTGAAGCGATTATGTAGGTTAGCACCCCCGAAGGCAACCGCCGTACAATCGGCAGGTGCACACCGACGCCTCCCTCGTGGTGGAGTTCCTCAACACGGTCAACGTCGAAGAGGGCACCGACCTGCTCGAAGATCCCGAGCGGTGGCGCGAGTGGGCGGCCGAGCACGGGCTGGCGGCCAACCCGGCCGCCGAGGCACGCGCGGCTCGCGACGCCCTGCGCGCGGCGATCGGCGACCCCCGCCTGCCGGGTGGCAGCGTCGACGTCGGCACCCGGATCTCCTTGACCACGGACGGGCCGGCCCTGGTCGCGGACGACGTCGTCGGCGCGGTGTTCATCGCCTGCGCCCGGCTGGTCGTCCGCGGCGACTGGATCCGGCTGAAGATCTGCCCGGCGGACACCTGCCTGTGGGCGTTCTACGACGAGTCGCGCAACCGCTCACGCACGTGGTGCTCGATGCGCGTCTGCGGCAACCGCGAGAAGGCGCGCGGCTGGCGCGCCCGCGCCGCGGCGGGCTGAGCGGCCCTCATCCGAGCGGCGGACACTCGAACGGTTGTGGACAACTTGGGGACGAAGCACCACATATCCACGCCCCCGGGGCCCTGGCCCCCACACGTTGTGGACAGCCGTTAGGCCATCACCGTGAAAAGTTGTGGATAACCCGGGGGATAACTCAGCTTCCTGTGGACAACTGGTTTGAAGGTCCCCGGGGTGTGGTATAGAACTCGGCCCTCAGAACAGCAGCTCCGCGACCGCGTAGATGACGAGCCCGGCGAGCGCGCCCACCACCGTGCCGTTGATCCGGATGAACTGCAGGTCGCGGCCCACCTGGAGCTCGATCTTGCGGGACGTCTCCTCGGCGTCCCATCGCTCGACCGTGTCGGTGATGATGGTGGTGATCTCCCGTGAGTAGTTCTTCACCAGGTACGCCGCGGCACCCTCGACCCAGCCGTCGGCCTTCGACCGCAGCTGGTCGTCGGAGACCAGACGGGTCCCCAGCGACACCAGCCCGAGCCGGACGCGGCGGCGCAGCTCGCTCGACGGGTCCTCGGCCGCGGTCAGGAGCATCTCCTTCGCCGTGCTCCACGCCGAGCCGATCAGGCGCTGGACCTCCTCGTGGTGCACGATCTGGCCCTTCACCTGCTCGGCGCGGGCCATCACGTCCGGGTCGGTCTGCAGGTCCTGGGCGAACTCGCCGAGGAACTTGTCGAGCGCCAGCCGCATCGGGTGGTTGACGTCGGTCTTGACCGCCCACGCGAAGGACAGGACCTCGCCGTAGACCTTGTCCGCGAGCATCTCGTCGACGAACTTCGGCGACCAGCTCGGCGCCCGGTCCGACACCACGCGCAGCATCGTCGTGTGGTTGTCGCGGACCCACTCGTACGCCCGGTCGCACATCAGGTCCACGAGCTTGTGGTGCGCGCCGTCGGCGAACACGCCCTGCAGGATCTTGCCCAGCGGCGGGCCCCACGGCTTGTCGATGATCCGCCGCGCGACTGCCTGCTCCATGATCGCCTGGACGTCCTCGTCCCGGAGGACGCGGACGGCCGCCCGGACCACCGTGGCCAGCTCGGACGTCACGCGCTCGGCGTTCTCCTCCTGCGCCAGCCACGCGCCGAGGCGCCGCGCGATCTCGACGCGCTTGAGCTTGTCGCGCACGACCTCCTCGGACAGGAAGTTCGAGCCGACGAAGTCGCCGAGGCTGTTGCCCAGCGCGTCCTTCTTGTTCGGGATGATCGCCGTGTGCGGGATCTTCAGCCCGAGCGGGTGCCGGAACAGCGCGGTCACGGCGAACCAGTCGGCCAGCGCGCCGACCATGCCCGCCTCGGCCGCGGCGCGCACGTACCCGACCCAGCCCGGCCAGCCGATCGCCTGCGCCCAGCTGGTCAGCAGGAACACGAGCGTGGCACCGAGCAGGAACGACAGCGCGACCAGCTTCATCTTGCGCAGCGCGCGCCGCTTTTCCTCTTCACCGGCCGCGCCGCCCGGTGGGTCGGCGGGCGTCACCTTCGCGGGGGTCAGTTGCTCCACATCGCCATTGTCCGTGAGGATGGCTGATCGTGCGCGAACCTGCTCTCGTCCCCCGGCTGCGGCCGTTCACCTCGACCATCTTCGCCGAGATGACGGCGCTGGCCGTCCGGCACGACGCCGTCAACCTCGGCCAGGGCTTCCCGGACACCGACGGGCCGGACGGCATGCTCGAAGCGGCGAAGAACGCGCTGTTCGGCGGGGCCAACCAGTACCCGCCGGGGCCCGGGCGGCCCGAACTGCGGGCCGCGATCGCGCGGCACCGGCAGCGCTACGGCACCGAGTACGACCCGGACACGGAGATCCTGGTCACCGCGGGCGCCACCGAGGCCATCGCGGCGGCGTTGCTGGCCCTGACCGAGCCCGGCGACGAGGTGATCGTCATCGAGCCGTACTACGACTCCTACGCCGCCGCGGTCGCGATGGCGGGGGCCGAACGCCGGGTTGTCGGCCTGGTCGAAGGCCCCGACGGCCGGTTCGGCCTCGACCTCGACGGCCTGCGTGCCGCCGTCACGCCGCGGACCAGGGCGATCCTGGTGAACTCGCCGCACAACCCGACCGGCACCGTGTTCACCCGTGCCGAGCTGGAGGCGCTCGCCGCGCTGTGCGTCGAGCACGACCTGATCGCGATCTGCGACGAGGTCTACGAGCACCTCGTCTTCGACGACTCGGAACACGTGCCGCTGGTCACGCTGCCCGGCATGCGGCCGCGGACGGTGAGCATCTCCAGCGCCGGCAAGACGTTCAACTGCACCGGCTGGAAGATCGGCTGGGTCTGCTCGACGCCGGAGCTCGTCGCGGCGGTGAAGGCGGCGAAGCAGTTCATCACCTTCGTGTCCGGCGGGCCGCTCCAGCCGGCCGTCGCGCACGCGCTCGACCACGAGCTGCCCTGGGTCGAGGGCCTGCGCGAGTCGCTGCAGGAGAAGCGGGACCGGCTTTCGGCCGGGCTCGCGGACGCCGGGTTCGCCGTCCGGCGGACGGCGGGCACCTACTTCGTCTGCGTCGACGTGCGGCCGCTGGGCTTCACCGACGCCGCCGACCTGGCCTGGGAACTGCCGGGCCGGGTCGGGGTCGCCGCGGTGCCGGTGAAGGTGTTCACCGATCACCCGGACGAGTGGAAACACCTGTTGCGTTTCGCGTTCTGCAAGCGCAACGAGGTCATCGACGAGGGCATCACCCGATTGAGCAAACTGGTCTGATCACCGCGGTCCGGCTGAGTAGACGTCGTTCCGGCGCGAGCACACCCCGGCCGGGGCCGCGGAGCCCGGATGGACCAACCGCCGGGTCCACCACTTGCCGCTCAGGGTCGTCACTCTCCGCGTTGGTGGCGGCAGCGTCCACGATGGACGCAGCGACGTCCTCGACGCGCGGCTCCGCCTGGCGCGCCCCCGCCGCACCGGGCGCCCCGCGCGGCGTCTCGGCGACGAGTTCGCGATCACGGACCGCAGCCGGATCCGGAGACGGTCCGGGGCGCGCGCTTTCGGGGCAGGGCAAGCGAAGCCGCGCGCGGAACCCGTTCGGCCCAG
The DNA here is from genome assembly GCF_053601215.1 of Amycolatopsis sp. NPDC004772. NCBI lineage: Bacteria > Bacillati > Actinomycetota > Actinomycetes > Pseudonocardiales > Pseudonocardiaceae > Amycolatopsis > Amycolatopsis sp. NPDC004772. Next base: position 5,442 of record NZ_JBSGBK010000145.1, on the reverse strand, counting down.
TGGCCGTCCCACATCCCGGTCAAATTCCGGTCACTTGGCCGGAACCGCCGGTTGCGCACCGAGCGGAACCGGCTCGACACAAAGCGCGTTCGGGCGCACGGAAACATCAGGTCAACGCTGAGATGTGCAAATTGCAGAACTCGTCCAAATGGCCGTAAGCGAGCACCCGAACGGCACTCAGAGTGATCAACTTGTCGGCCGCAGATACCTTGCGCGACAGGGCCGCTCGGCCTTGCGGGCTGGATCGAACGCGGGAGAGATGAAAGACTCCCGAGCGGCGCTGGAAAGAGTGCAGCCCCGGGGGAACTGCGACCTGACCGGAGAAAGACCCCAGCAAGAACAGGCTCGAGCGGAAATCGCGGAAGCCTCAGGCGCGGACGGTGGTGGTGGCGGTGAGCAGCACGGCGGACGCGCGCCGCGACGCTCCCGTTCGGCCTGCGCTGGTCGTCTCGCACGCGCGCGTACGCACGCCGCGCCCGTGGACGGCGTCGCTGCAGCGGCCCGCCGCCAAGATCCTGGTCGCCGGCGGCCTGACCCTCGCCGGCTGGCTGCTCGGCGCCGCGCTGTCCGGCAGTACCGCGTCGGCGGCCGAGCGCCCGGCGTGCCCCGAGGCGCCCGTGGTTTCCACTGTGGACCACGCCGCGAAGCCGCTCTGGCACGCCCGGCACCGCAAGAGCCACCACAAGACCGGCGTCGGCACCTGCTCGGCGCAGCCGAAGGCCGACACCTCCGAGCCGCCCGCGGCGGACGAGACGCAGCCGGCCGAAGCGCCCACCGCGGCCGAGACCACAAAGGACGACCCGGAAAACCCTTCCGCTGAGGCCGCTGCCACGGCGGAGCCGTCGGACACCTCGCCCGCCGAGGAGCCCGCGGCCGCCAAGAAGGCGACGTCCTCGGAGAGCTCCGAAGCGCCGAAGGCCACCTCTTCCAGCGGGAACCTGCTCGGTCTGGTCGGCGGCACCCTGAAGGCGGCCACCGGAACGACCACAAAGGACACCGCCGACGCGCCGGTCAAGGCCACGTCGTCCGGCGGTGGCCTGGTCGGTGGGCTCGTCGGCGGCGTGCTGAACGTGGTCGGCGGGACGCTCACCACCGTCACGGACACCCTCGGCACGGTCACCGACACGCTGTCCCACACCGTGCTCGCACCGCTCACCCAGCCGCCCGCCGGCCACCCGGACGCGCCGGTGCTGCTGCCTTTGGACGACCTCCTGAACCCCGTGCTCGGCGGCAGCTCGAACGCCGGCGGCGGGACCGCGGTCGTCCCCGGCGTGACGGCCGCCGTCACCCAGGCACCGGCCGCGGTCGTCGAGACCGTCCCCGCCGCGGCCGCCACGACGGCCGACCAGCAGCAGCCCTCCCGCGCCTCGGTCGTGCACCTGGTCGTCGTCCGGCACGCCGGCTCGCTGCCGGCGGTCCACGAGCAGCCGCGCGACTCCGGCACCCACGTCACCGGCGGCGGCGACTCCACGCCCGGCCTGCCCGGCGGCACCACCGCCCCGAGCGCGCCGGCTCCCACCGCGGCCCCGGGCCACGACGGCTCCGGCGGCGCCCGCCACGCGTTCGCCGTCCACACCGACGACGTCACCACCACGCAGCTCAAGCTGATCGGCACCAGCCGCGACCACGAGGTCGACGGCGCGGGCCGGGAAGCCGCCCTGCCCACCACCTCCCCCGACTGACCCCCGACCGGGCAGCCGGGGACAAGTGCGCCCAAATCAAGATCATCAAGGTGCACCCGTACGCCGTTGAGGCGTGACGTTTCCCCTGCTCCAGCCCGCAATCCGTGGCTCTTTCACGTCTCGTGACGCCGCACGCGCGTCCGACGTACCCCAGGGGCGAAAACCATGCGAAACCACAGACTTTCCGACCGGCCGACCGCGCCCGGCCGGGTCGGATCCCGGTCCCGGCGCCGCGCTGCCCCCGCGGCGCCGGGACCCACACCGGGTGCACTCCGGGAGCCCTTGCTCACCGCGCCGAGCGAGGACTCGCAGTACCGCGAGCGCACCTGAGCCGCCGGCTTCCCGGCACGTCGAGGGGCTGTGCCGGGAAGCCGCGGTACCCGCGAACGGGGTCACGTCCGTGAGCGGGTTGTGTGGAACGACGAACCGGTGCGCTGGATGCACATGAACGCCGCCCATCCCTGGGAGCAGGCACGCATCCAGCGCACCGGTTTCGTCATGCGATGGGCGCGTCCAAGGACGGCGGGGTGCCGCGGACCGACGCTTCGGCCGCGCTCAGCCGCCGGACCGCCTCGCTGATCCGGTCCGGTGGCAGGGAAAACGGCAGGCGGATCCAGCGTTCCAGCCCGCCGTGGACGCCGAAGCGCGAGCCCGGCGCCACCTGGACGCCGTGGCTCGCCGCCGCCACCGCCAGGCGCGAGCTCACCGGCTCCGGCATCCGGCACCACAGCGACAGGCCGCCCGCCGGCAGCGTGAACGTCCAGTCCGCGAGGTACCGGTGCACCGCACCGGCCAGCGCGTCGCGGTAGCCGTGCAGCTCCTCGCGCCGGCGGTGCAGCAGGGTTTCGTCGGCCATCAGCTCGGTCAGCACGAGCTGCTCGAACACCGGTGACCCGAGGTCGACCGCGTAGCGCGCCGAAACCAGGCGGCCGAGCAGGTCCTCCGACGCGCGGATCCAGCCGAGCCGCAGCCCGCCCCAGTGCGTCTTCGACGCCGAGCCAACGCAGATGGCCAGGTCACCGGCGAACGCGGCCAGCGGCGGCGGACCGTGCCGGGGGTCGTCCTCCAGGTCCAGCTCGACGAGCGTTTCGTCCACCACGACCGGTGTCCGGGCCCGGGCCAGCACGGCTCCGAGCCGGGAGCGGCCGTCGGTGTCCAGGCGCAGGCCGGTCGGGTTCTGGAAGTCGACGACGAGGTAGGCGAACCGCGGGGACGCCTGGCGCAGGGCCGCGTCGATGCCGGCGATGTCCCAGCCGCGCTCGCCGCTCGGGTCGAGCGCGACCGGCACCGGGATGGCGTGCGCGGCGCGGATCGCCTCCAGGGCGTTCGGGTACGTCGGCTGCTCGACCAGCACGCGATCGCCGGGCCCGGCGAGCATCCGCAGGACCAGCACGAACGCGTGGTGCGCGCCGTTGGTCACCATGACCTGGGCCGGGGTCGTCGGCAGGCCGCGCTCGGTGTAGCGCCGCGCGATCCGCTCACGCAGGGCGGGCAGGCCGCGTTCCTGGTAGCCGTGATCGCCCAGGTGGTCGGCGAGCCGGACGCGCGCCGCGTCGACCGCCGCGGCCATGCCCAGGACGGCGGGAGAGGACGCGTGGGTGAAGTCGATCGAGCCGTCACTCGCCGGCGCGAGCGGGCCGCGGCGCCGCCGCCCGGGCGCGGCGACCCACGAGCCCGCACCGCGGCGGCTCGCGACCAGCCCGCTCTCCCGCAACCGGTCCAGCGCCGCGCCGATCAGCGTGCGGCTGGCGCCGAGCGCGTCGGCCAGCTCGCGCTCGGCGGGCAGCCGGGTGCCCAGCGGGAGCTGACCGTCAAGCACCTGCAGTTCGATGGCCGCGGCGAGGTCGGCAGCTCCCTGACGAGAGCCACCTTGCCGCCACGAGCCCAGCATGACGGCCAATCGCGGGCCAGAAATACGTCCACCTACCGGGAGCACGGCTTCCATAAGGCCAATATCCCGGAATTGGCTATGGTTTACCAGTCCACTTTCCGGCGATAGTGCGGTCGTGACTCAGATCGACCTCCGGCCCGTCCGGATCTCCCGCAACCCCGTCCGCCGCAGCGTGCAGCTGCTCGCCGGCCTCACGCTCTACGGCGCCAGCGTCGCCCTCGTCACCCGCGCCGGCCTCGGGCTCGAGCCGTGGAGCGTGCTGGCGGAAGGCGTGCTGAAGCACACCGGCCTGACGTTCGGCACCGTCACCGGCCTCATCTCGGTGGCCGTGCTGCTGCTGTGGATCCCGCTGCGCCAGCGGCCCGGCATCGGCACCATCGCGAACGTCGTGATCATCTCGGTCGTGGTCGACGTCGTCCGCGCGTTCCTCCCCGACCAGCACGAGCTGGTGTGGCAGATCGCGCTGCTGGTCGGCGGGGTGGTGCTCAACGGGGTCGCGACCGCCACCTACGTCGGCGCCCGGCTGGGCCCGGGCCCCCGCGACGGCCTGATGACCGGGCTCGCCGGCCGCACCGGCTGGCCGATCCGGCTGGTGCGCACCGGCATCGAGGTGACCGTGGTGGCGGCCGGTTTCCTGCTCGGCGGGACCGTCGGCGTCGGCACGGTGCTCTATGCGCTCGCGATCGGCCCGCTCACCCAGGCGCTGCTGCCCCGGACGACCTGGCGCGAGAGCTAACCGGCTTTGCGCTGCTGGACGGCCCGGCGCAGCGTGAGGTAGTCCGCGCCGCGCCGGGCGAGGACGTCATCGGTGCCGCGTTGCTGGGCCAGCGCGAGCAGGATGTGCTCCTGGCCGAGGTGCTTGTCGCCCAGCCGGACGGCTTCCTTGAGGCTCAATTCCAGGGTTTTCTTCGATTGCGCGGTGAACGGGATGTGCCCGCGCTTGGCCGGGCCGAGCCGCCCGGCCAGCGCCCCCTCGCCGTGCGTCTGCTCAACGCGCTCGACGATCTGCTCGACGTCGATGCCGAACTCGGTGAGCGCCTCGGCGTCGGCGTCGCTCACACCGCCGCGGCGCCGGGTGCGGGCCAGCTCGGCCGCGATGTCCTCAGTGGACACGCCCAGGTCGGTGAGCACCTGGGCACCGGTCTTCACCAGCCCGGCGAGCAGGTGGGCGGGCCCGATTTCGACCGAGCCGGACTCCCGAGCCACGATCTGCGCTTCGACGACCGCCATCCGCGCGTCGGCGGTGAACCTCTCGAACATCAGTGCCTCCCGTACTTCTTGTGCACGGCCTGCCGGCTGACCCCCAGCTCGGCGGCGATCTCCTGCCAAGACCAGCCGTGCACCCGCGCACTGCGCACCTGCACGGCCTCGAGTTGTTCCAGCAGCCGCCGCAACGCGGCGACCGCGCGCAGCCCCACCCGGGGATCGCGATCACCCGCCCGGGCGGCCAAATCCGTCGCTTCCGTCATGCTTGTCAACCTACGTTGACATTCGGATACTGTCAACTGAGGTTGACGGCGGCGGTTCTCGGCGCTGAGCTGCGAATGTCGGTCGAGGTCGGTGGGGCACGGCTTGTCCACATCTCGTCTGGGGTGTGAACAATGGGTCCTGAGCTGGGGTTTTCGCGGCTTTTCGTCGGATGCCGCCGATAGACTGGACCTGGGGACGCCCCCCGGAGAGGGCCAGGGTTCCGGCAAAGTCGTGTCGTTGCAGGCAGGCACGGCTCTCGGTGGTGATCATGTGGGTGTCGAAGCCCATGATCTGTGAGAGAGCCGTGCCTGCTGCTGCATCTTCTCCCATACCCGCTGTGCTGGCCCAGCTGGCCTCTGCCGACCTCGACCACGTAGCTGACCTGCGTGACTACCTGGC
>NZ_JBSGBK010000144.1:0-13667 GCF_053601215.1 Amycolatopsis sp. NPDC004772 | reverse complement strand
GCCCGGTCCCATTCCGAACCCGGAAGCTAAGCCTGACAGCGCCGATGGTACTGCAACCGAAGGGTTGTGGGAGAGTAGGACACCGCCGAACTTACCTTCCGTACGGCCCGTTAGGATAGCCAGTTGGCTGCCCTAGCGGGCCGTACGCGTATGTCCAGGACAAGATTTTTTTCACGGCAGGAGGCCAGGTGTCCGAGTTCGGTCGACGAGACTCAAGCGCTGATGGGTCCGGCCGGTCGGCACGCCGGGACGAAGGCTCCCGGGGCCGGTCGGACGGACCCCGGAGGAACCAGGGCGGCGCGCGGCAGGACCGCGGCGGCCGCGACGGCGGCTACCAGGGCCGGCCGCGCCGCGACGACCGCGGGGTTCGCGGCGGCGGCAAGCCCTTCCGCGGCGGCGACGGTCCCCGCGACCGCGACCAGCGCGGAGGATACGCAGGTCAGAGCCGCACCGGCGGCCGCAACTTCAGCGACCGCGACGACCGCCGCGGCGGCTACGGCAGCCGCGACTCGGGCGGCGGCCGCTTTTCCGACGGCCCGAGCCGTTCCGGCGGCGGCCGTTACGAAGACCGGGGCGCCGGCCGGTCGGGCAGCCGCTACGAGGACCGGGGCAACAGCCGCTCCGGCACCCGCAGCGACAGCCCGGGCCGCAGCTTCGACGACCGTGGGGGCCGTCCCCAGGGCAAGTCCTCGTACGGCGACCGCAAGCCTCGCTGGGAAAACCGCCGCGACGACGACCGAGGCGGCCGCCCGGGCGGCTTCCGTTCGGACGACCGCCCGCGCGGCGGCGATTCCCGCGGCACCCGGACGGGTGGTTTCCGCTCTGACGACCGCGATCGCCGCGATGATTCGCGTGGTGCTCGGACGGGTGGTTTCCGCTCCGACGACCGCGACCGCCGCGATGATTCGCGGGGCACTCGGACCGGTGGCTTCCGCTCGGACGATCGTGACCGCCGCGACGATTCCCGGGGCACGGGTGGCTTCCGTTCGGACGACCGGGGTCGGCGGGACGATTCGCGGGGCGGGTACCAGCGCCGGGACGACGACCGCGGCGGCCGCACCGGCGGTTTCCGCTCCGAGGACCGGGGCCGGCGGGATGACTCGCGGGGCGGGTACCAGCGTCGGGACGACGACCGCGGCGGCCGCACGGGTGGCTTCCGCTCGGATGACCGTGGCCGGCGCGAGGATTCCCGTGGCGGCTACCAGCGGCGCGACGACGACCGCGGCCCCCGCACGGGTGGGTTCCGCTCGAACGACCGGGATCGGCGCGATGACGACCGCGGCGCTCGCGCCGAGGACCGGGGCCGTGGCGGCGACCGGCGGGACGAGTCTCGCGGCGGTTACCAGCGGCGCGATGACCGTGGCGGCTTCCGGTCCGAGAACCGGGACCGTCGCGATGGCGAGCAGGGCGGTTACCAGCGCCGCGATGACGAGCGCGGCTCCCGCTCGGGCAGCTTCCGCTCGGATGACCGCGGCCGGTCCGACGACCGGGACCGTCGTGACGGCGAGCGGGGCGGCTACCAGCGGCGCGATGACGACTCGCGGGGCGACCGCGGTGACCGTGGCAGCTTCCAGCGCCGGGACGACAGCCGTGAGAACCGTGGTGAGCGCAAAGACCGTCCGCGGGGGAACCCGCGGCCCAAGGTCGGCGCGCCGCTCGATGACGAAGCTCTCGCCAAGGAACTCCTCGAGGCACCCGAGCTGCCCGAGGACGTCGAGTTCTCCGACCTCGACGAGGAAGCCCGCCGTGAGCTGCGGACGCTGCCGAAGGGGCTGGCCGAGACCGTCGGGAAGCACCTCGTCGCCGCCGGGGGGCTGATCGACAGCGATCCCGAGGCCGCCCTCGAGCACGCCAAGTACGCCAAGGCCAAGGCCTCGCGCGTCCCGATCGTGCGCGAGGCCCTCGGTCTGGTCGCCTACCACGCCGGCAACTGGTCCGAGGCCCTCTCCGAGCTGCGGGCCGTCCGGCGGATGACGCGCAGCGACGACCACATCGCCATCATCGCCGACGCCGAGCGGGCTCTCGGGCGTCCCGAGCGGGCCCTCGACCTCGCGAAGGAGGTCGACACCGCGAAGCTCACGAAGGCCACCCAGGTCGAGCTGGCGATCGTTGCGGCCGGGGCGCGGCGGGACCTCGGGCAGCTCGATGCCGCCGTCGTCTCGCTGCAGGGCGACGACCTCAAGGCCGAGAAGCGCGACCCGTGGAGCGCTCGCCTCTTCTACGCCTACGCCGACAACCTCGCGGCCGCCGGGCGCAAGGACGAGGCCATCCAGTGGTTCCTCAACGCTTCCGAGGCCGATGCCGAAGACGAGACCGACGCCGCCGAGCGGGCCGCCGATCTGTCGAACGCGGAGAACACCGAGGACGTGAAGAACACGGTGAACGCGGAGAACGAGGACGAAGACACCGATGAGTGACGCCCTCCTCGCGGCCTACGACGCGGTCCTCTTCGACCTCGACGGCACCGTCTACCACGGCACCCGGGTCATCCCGGGTGCCCCGGAGACGGTGCGGGCCGCGCGGGAGCACGGCACCCCCATCCGGTTCGTCACGAACAACGCCTCCAAGGCCCCCGGCGAGGTCGTCGCGCACCTCACCGGCCTCGGCGTGCCCGCCGGGACCGATGAGGTGCACACCAGCGCCCAAGCCGGCGTGCAGCTCCTGAAGGAACGCCTGGACGCCGGCGCCGAGGTCCTCGTCGTCGGCACCGAGTCGCTCGCCGCCGAAGTGGCGCAGGCGGGTCTCCAGCCAGTGCGGGAGAACACGCCCACCGTCCAGGCCGTCGTCCAGGGGCACTCGCCCGACAACACCTGGGCCGCGCTCGCCGAAGCCTGCCTGGCCATCCGCGCCGGCGCGCTCTGGGTGGCCTGCAACGTCGACGCCACCCTGCCCAGCGAGCGCGGCCTCCTGCCCGGCAACGGGTCGATGGTCGCCGCGCTGCGCACCGCCACCGACGTCGAGCCGCTGATCGCCGGGAAGCCCCAGCCGCTGCTGTTCGAGACCGCCGCCCGGTCGGCGGGCGCGCAAAACCCGCTGGTCGTCGGCGACCGGCTCGACACCGACATCGCCGGTGCGGTCGCCGCGGGCATCGACTCCCTCGTCGTCCTCTCCGGCGTCGCGACGCCGAAGCAGCTGATCGAGGCCGTCCCGGCCGAGCGCGGCACCTACCTCGCGAAGGACCTCACCGCGCTCACCGAGCGGGCCGAAGACCTCAAGATCGGGCCGCGGCCGGGCTGGACCGTGACCGTCGAGAACCAGACCCTGACGGCCGAGGGTGACGGCGACGAGCTGGACCTGCTCCGCGCGCTCTGCCACACGGCGTGGGAGACCGGCGTCACCGAACTCGGCGAGCGCGCCAAGGCGAAACTGTCCTGACTGATACCGTTTGCGGTGTGCAGGACCACCCCTTCCCCGTCCCGGGCCCGCCGCCCGGTTCGTTCTCGCAAGCGACCGACCCGCGGGCCGGCATCGACGAAGCCGTCGCCGGGCTGGACGACCTGGACGCGCTGCCGCTCGCGGAGCACGTCGAGCGCTTCGACGCCGTGCACACCGAGCTGACGGTCGCCCTGTCCAGCATCGACAAGGTCTGATCGGCGTGCCCAAGCGGGCCCGCCTCGACGCGGAACTGGTCCGGCGCGGCCTCGCACGGTCGCGCGAGCAAGCCTCGGCCCTGATCACCGGCGGCAAGGTCACCGTCCGCGGGATGGTCGCCACCAAACCGGCCACCGGCGTGGAGTCCGACGCCCCCATCGTCGTCAAGGACGAAGACGACCCCGGGTGGGCCTCGCGGGGTGCCCACAAGCTGCTCGGCGCCCTCGAAGCGTTCACGGAGCTGAGCGTCGAAGGCAAGCGCTGCCTCGACGCCGGCGCGTCCACCGGCGGCTTCACCGACGTCCTCCTGCGCCACGGCGCCGCCGCCGTGATCGCCGCCGACGTGGGTCGTGGCCTGCTCGACTGGCGGATCCGCACCGACGAACGGGTGGTGGTCATGGATCGCACGAACGTCCGCAACCTCACGCCCGACGACCTCGGCGGGCCGGTCGACCTGGTCGTCGGGGACCTGAGCTTCATCTCCCTCAAGCTCGTGCTGCCCGCACTCACGGCCTGCGCGCGCGAAGGCGCCGACCTGGTGCCGATGGTGAAGCCGCAGTTCGAGGTGGGCAAGGACCGCCTCGGCAGCGGCGGTGTCGTCCGCGACCCCGGGCTGCGCGCCGAGTCCGTGCTCACCGTCATCGACGAGGCCGCGAAACTCGGGCTCGCGCTGCGCGGGGTGACCGCCAGCCCGCTGCCCGGACCGTCCGGGAACGTCGAGTACTTCGTGTGGCTGAAGAAAACCCACGTGGCCGAGTCCACTGTGGACGCGGTAAACAGGACTGAGGCCGAGCGGCTCGTCCGGACCGCCGTCGAGGAAGGGCCCGCATGACCACCGAACGTGAAGTGCTCCTCATGGTGCACCCCGATCGCGAAGCGACCGGCGAAGCCGCGCGCGAGGTTTCGGCGCGCTTCGCCAAGGCCGGCATCCGGATCCGGGTGACCGAGCACGACGTCTGCGCGCTGATCAACCCCGAACAGCACGGCGTCGGCGCGACCTGCACGGTCGTCGACCCGGACGACAACCCCGCCGACGGTGTCGAGCTGGTGTTCGTCCTCGGCGGCGACGGCACGCTGCTGCGCGCGGCCGAGCTGGCCCGCCCGGCCGGCGTGCCGGTGCTCGGCGTGAACCTCGGGCGCGTCGGCTTCCTCGCCGAAGCCGACTCCGACGCCCTCGCCGACACCGTCCAGCGGGTCGTCGACGGCGACTACCAGGTCGAAGAGCGGATGACCATCGACGTCACCGTCACCCACGACGGCGCGGAAGTCGCCCGCACCTGGGCGCTCAACGAGGCCAGCGTCGAGAAGAGCACCCGGGAGCGGGTGCTGGACGCGCTGATCGAGGTCGACGGCCGTCCGGTGTCCGCCTTCGGCTGCGATGGTGTGCTCTGCGCCACACCGACGGGTTCGACCGCGTATGCGTTTTCGGCGGGCGGCCCGATCATCTGGCCGGACGTCCAGGCGCTGCTGGTGGTGCCGAGCAACGCGCACGCGATGTTCGCGCGGCCGCTGGTCGTCTCCCGGGACTCGGTGATCACCGTCGGGATCGACCCGGACGGCTCGTCGGCGGTGCTGACCTGCGACGGGACCCGCCCGATCGACCTGCCGCCGGGCGCGCGGGTGCGTGTCACCTGCGGCAAGACGCCGGTGCGGCTGGTCCGGCTGTGGGACGGCCCGTTCACCGATCGCCTGGTCCAGAAGTTCTCGCTGCCGGTGAAGAGCTGGCGCGAGCGGCACGCGCGCCCCTGCGAGTGACCCACCGTTCAGCGATTCGTTCGAACACATCGGCGACGCGCCGGGGTCCCGGGCGCGCAGAGTGTCGGTGGTGGCCGCTACCGTAGGCGGCGTGCTGGCCGAGATGCGCATCCAGGGCCTCGGAGTCATCGAGGACGCCCTGCTGGAACTGCACGCGGGCTTCACCGTCGTGACCGGTGAGACGGGTGCGGGCAAGACCATGGTCGTCACCGGGCTGCACCTGCTGTCCGGTGGCCGGGCCGAGGTGTCCAAGGTCCGGACGGGGATGCTCAAGGCGTTCGTCGAAGGACGGTTCACCTACGCCGGCGTCGAAGGCGCCGAGCGGATCGTCACCGACTCGGGCGCGGACGTGGACGAGGACGGCAGCGTGATCGCGCTGCGCGCGGTCGCCGTCGACGGGCGGTCCCGCGCCCACCTCGGCGGCCGGTCCGTGCCGGTCGGCGTGCTGGCGGAGCTGTCGGAGCAGCTGATCGCGGTGCACGGGCAGAACGACCAGCTGCGGCTGTTGCGGCCGGCCGAGCAGCGCGCGGTGATCGACCGGTTCGCCGGGGACGCCGTCGCGAAGCCGCTGCAGGCCTACCGGGAGATCCGGGCGGAGTGGCTGGCGGTGATCGCCGAGCTGACCGAGCGGTCGACGCGCTCGCGGGAGATGGCCCAGCAGGCCGACCTGCTCAAGCACGGCCTGACCGAGATCGACGCCGTCGCGCCGGAGCCGGGCGAGGACGACGAGCTCACCGCGCAGATCAAGCGGCTCGCCGCGGTCGACGAGCTGCGTGCCGCCGCCACCGAGGCGCACGTCGCGGTGTCCGGCTCCCCGGACGGCGACCCGGACGCGCCGGGGGCACTGGGCCTGGTCGGGGAGGCGCTGCGGCGGCTCTCGACGGCGGAGGACGCCGTGCTGCGCGAGCTTGCGCCGCGGCTGGAGGAGGCGTCGGTGCTGCTCTCCGACGTCGGGGCCGAGCTGGGCACCTACGTCGAGACGCTGGACGCCGACCCGGCGCTGCTGGAGAAGGTGCTGGCCCGCCAGGCCGACCTCAAGCGGCTGACCCGCAAGTACGCGGCGGACGTCGACGGCGTGCTCGCCTGGGCCGACGACGCCCGGCGCCGCCTGGAGTCGATGGACACCTCGGAGGAAGCGCTCGCCGAGCTCGCGCTGCGGCGCGACCAGCTGGCGATCCAGCTCTCCGCGCACGCGGCCGAGGTGTCGGCGGCGCGGGAGAAGGCGGCGGCCGAGCTGGCCGCGGAGATCACCCGGGAGCTGTCCGGGCTGGCGATGGGCCAGGCGGCGATCGAGGTGACGGTCGAGCAGCGCCCCGCCGAACACGGTGACACGCACGCGTTGACCATCGACGGCCGCGCGGTGCACGCGGGCGCGGACGGCGTCGACGACGTCGAGCTGCTGCTGCGCGCGCACGACGGCGCCCCGCCGCTGCCGGTCCACAAGGCCGCATCGGGCGGTGAGCTGTCGCGGGTGATGCTGGCCATCGAGGTGGTCCTGGCGCACGCGGACACCGTCCAGACGCTGGTGTTCGACGAGGTCGACGCCGGGGTGGGCGGCCGCGCGGCGGTCGAGATCGGCCGGCGACTGGCCCGGCTGGCGCGCACGCACCAGGTCCTGGTGGTGACGCACCTGCCGCAGGTGGCGGCGTTCGCGGACCAGCACCTGGTGGTGGACAAGGGCCACACCGGCGGCGTCACGCGCAGCGGCGTGAAGAACCTGAGCCAGACCGAGCGGGTCAGCGAGCTGGCCCGGATGCTCGCGGGCATGGACAACGAGACGGGCCGGGCGCACGCGGAGGAGCTGCTGGCGACGGCCGAGAAGGACAAGACGGAGTTCGAGCCGAAGAAGAAGCGCGCGGCGAAGAAGAAGTAGGCGCCGGGGGAAATACTCCCCGCCTCCCGGCAGTTGTCGTGACGACTGCAGGTGGCGAAAGGATCCCGATGCGCGCGGTGGTACTCCGAGAACCCGGTCCGGTCGAAAACCTCGAGCTCACCGAGCTGCCGCTGCCGGAGGTGAAACCCGGCTGGGTCCGGATCGCCGTGAAGGCGTTCGGCCTCAACCGCTCGGAGCTGCACACCCGGCTCGGGCTGGCCGACGGCGTCACCTTCCCGCGTGTGCCCGGCATCGAGGCCGTCGGGGTCGTCGACGCCGGCGGCGGCTTCGCGCCCGGGCAGCAGGTCGCCACCATGATGGGCGGCATGGGCCGCACCTTCGACGGCGGCTACGCCGAATACACGCTCGTGCCCGAAAACCAGGTCATCCCGTTCCACAGCGACCTGCCGTGGGAGGTCATCGGCCAGGTGCCGGAGACGCTGCAGACCGCGTACGGCTCGCTCACCACCGGCCTCGACCTCCAGAAGGGCCAGACGCTGCTGATCCGCGGCGGCACGTCCGCGCTCGGGTTCGCCACCGCGACCCTGGCGAAAGACCTCGGCGCCACCGTCTTCGCGACCACCCGGCAGCCCGGACGGCTCGCAACCCTGCGCGAACACGGCGTCGACCACCCGCTCCTCGACGACGGCGACGTCGCGGCACAGGTCCGCGAGATCGCCCCCGAAGGCGTCGACGCCGCCCTCGAACTGGTCGGGACGCCGACCCTGCCGGACACCCTGAACGCCACCCGCGTGCACGGGACGGTCTGCTTCGCCGGCATGTTGTCCAACGAATGGACGATCTCGAACTTCTATCCGATCGGCTACCTTCCCGCTGGGGTCCGGTTGACCGCTTATGGTGGTGAGGCGGACGACCTGCCGGCCTCCGTGCTCCAGCGTCACCTCGACCGGATCGCTCGCGGCGAAGCGAGCCTCGGCCCGGTCAAGGTGTACCCGATGGCGGAGATCCGGCAGGCGCACGACGACCTGGAGCACAACCGGACGGCGGGCAAGCTCGTCGTGCTGACCGGCCGAGCGGAGGGAGCCGCACCGTGATCCTGCCGCCGCCCGCCGATGTCGAAGCCCAGCTCGCCGCCGCGCGGCGGGACGGCGACCTCGACCGCTACCTCGGCCTGCTCGCCGGCGAGGAGCTGTTCGTGCCGATCCGGCGGGTGGACGCCCGGAGCATCCTCGACGAGCGGGCGGAGACCTTCCCGAACGTCTACTTCGAGACCGGCGGCGACGAGTTCCTGCAGGTCTTCACCCGCGGCGCACTGCCGGACTTCGGCCCGGACATCGTGGCCATGAGCGGCGCGCTCGACTGGGCGGTCGACGGCGTCGGGCGGCACGAGCGCGTCGTGTTCAACCGCGGCACCCGCGGCGAGTGGCGGCTGGCCGGGGCGACGCTGCAGCCGTGGCTCGACGCGCACCCCGACGACGTCACGCCGCTGGAAGAGCAGGTCGAGCGGCTGATCACCGCGCCGTACGGGCACCTCGAAGGGCCCATCGCGCACGCGCTCGCCTGCGGTGCGCACCTGGCCGTGCTCAACGCGGCGCCCTGGAACCTCCTCGACGGCCGCTACCACGACTACGTCGCCGAGGTGCGCAGCCTGCGGGACTGGTGGGGCGTGGCCGACCCGCCCGGCTGGCGCGCCACCATGACCGACCTGATCGGCGACGGCTACGCGCTGACCCCCGGCAACCTGGTGCTCATGCTGCGCCTGCGGTTCGCCGCCGAGTACGGGCTGCCCGGCGCCGAGTTCGATCCGCTGACCTGGGCGCAGCTGGTGGACCGGTGGTGCACCGAGAACGACGCCGCGGACCAGGCCGACGAGCTAAGGGAGACCGTCCGCCGGGTGTCCCGGTACGAGCGGCGGCTGCGCGCCGACGGCCTGGTCGACGCGGACGGCTGCGTGACGACGGCGCTGTCCTGGGACGTCGGCCGCGCGGTCACCATCGCCCGCGCCGGGCTGGCCGCCGGGTACTGCGACGCGTTGAGCGCCGAGCTGATGGTGCTCGAAGCCGGATCCCTGGCCCGCCGCTACCACCAGTCATGGGCCGACCTGTCGGCGGGGTACGTCATGGGCCGGGTGCTGCACGCCGGCGAAGACGAGTTCGGCGAGTGGTACCCGGCGGCCGTGCGCGTCCACCACCTGCTCCTTCAGGATCCGGCGAGCCCCTGGCTGAACCTCGATTTCGGCTCGCTGTCGGAGGAGTCCGAGGCCTGACCCGCGCGGGGGAGGGCGACCGGGCTCACCACAACGAGTCACAGCAGCTACGGCGTGGCGTACCTCGTCCCACGAGCAAATTTGTCACCATCGGCCACATGAAGCTCACGGGTCTGCTCACGCGGAATCAAGAACCCCTGCCGGGGATCACCGGGGTCGCCCGGGTCGACCGCCGCACCCGGGAGCTGCTGCGCCGGATCAGTCCCGGCGACATCGTCGTGCTCGATCAGCTGGACCTCGACCGCGCGACGGCCGACGCCCTGGTCGACGCCGAGGTCGCCGGCGTGGTCAACGCGTCGCCGTCGATCTCCGGCCGGTTCCCGAACATGGGACCCGAGATCCTCGTCGCGGCCGGCATCCCGCTCGTCGACTCGGTCGGCGGCGAGCTGCTGCGCTCGATCAAGGACGGCACGAAGCTGCGCCTGCTCGACGGCATCGTCTACATCGGAGAGCGGCAGATCGCCTCCGGCATCGAGCAGACCGCCGAGAGCGTCGCCGACCAGATGATCGAGGCCAAGGCCGGGATGTCGACGCAGCTGGAGGCGTTCTCGGCGAACACCATCGAGTTCCTGCGCCGCGAGCGCACCCTGATCCTCGACGGCGTCGGCGTCCCCGAGCTGAAGGTGCCGCTGCGGGACCGGCACGTGCTGGTCGTCGCGGGCGGCAACGGGCACGCCGAGGACCTCAAGAAGCTCAAGAAGTACATCGCCGAGCACCGCCCGGTGCTGATCGGTGTCGACGCCGGCGCGGACACCCTGCGCGTGCAGGGCTACCGGCCGGACGTCGTCGTCGGCGACCCCACCGGGATCGGCACCGCCACCCTGCGCGGCGGCGGCGAGGTCGTCGTGCCCGCCGCGCCGGACGGCCACGCGCCCGGGGTCGAGCGCATCCAGGACCTCGGCATCGGCGCGGTGACGTTCCCGGCGTCGGGCAACGCCGAGGACCTCGCACTGCTGCTGGCCGACGCGCACGGCGCCGGCCTGGTCGTCACCGTCGGCTTCCAGGCCACCCTGCGCGAATTCCTCGACCACGGCCGGTCCGGCTCCAACCCGTCGACGTTCCTGACGCGGCTGAAGCTGGGCACGAAGCTCGTCGACGGCAAGGCGGTGGCCACGCTGCACCGCAACCGGGTGTCGATCGGGGCGGTCGTCCTGCTCGTGCTCGCCGCGGTCGTGGTGGTCGCCGCGGCCCTGCTGGTGTCCGATGTGGGCTCGGTCTACCTCGACTGGCTCAAGGGCACCTGGAATTCGTTCTACGCCTGGGTCAAGGGATTGTTCACGTGATTTCGCTGCGCTACCACGTCGTTTCCATCGCCGCCTGCTTCCTCGCGCTGGCCGTCGGCGTCGTGCTCGGCTCGACCGCGCTCAACGGCACGCTGCTGTCCGGGCTCGCGGGAGAGAAGAAGGACCTCGGCAGCCAGGTCGCCGACCTGGAGGCCCAGCGCAACGCGCTCAACGCCCGGCTGACCGACGCCGACGCCTTCGCCGGCTCGATGGGCCCGAAGGTCGTCGCCGGCGCGCTGGACAAGCGGTCGGTGGTGCTGGTGACCACCGAAGACGCGCGCCCGGCCGACCGGGACGCGCTCAAGCAGCTGGTCGCCCAGGCCGGCGCCGCGGTGACCGGCGAGGTCCAGCTGACGTCGGCGTTCGCCGACCCGGAGAAGGCCGACCAGCTCCGCGACGTCGTCACGCGGCTGCAGCCGGCCGGCTCGAAGTTCCCGACGGCGGGCGACTCGGGCACCCTGGCCGGCGCGCTGCTCGGCTCGGTGCTGCTGCTGGACAAGACGACGGCGAAACCGCAGTCCTCGCCCGAGGAACTGGCGGCGGCGCTGAGCGGGCTCACCGACGGCGGGTTCGTCAAGGCCGGGCCGGACGTCAAGCCCGCCCAGCTGGCCGTCGTGCTCACCGGTGCCCAGGCGACCGGCGACGGCGCGGGCGACCGCGCGGCGACGATCGCCCGGTTCGCGACCCAGCTCGACCGCAGCGGTGCCGGCGCGGTGCTCGCCGGTGACGCCGGTTCGGCCGACGGCACCGGCGCGCTGGGCGTGGTCCGGGCGGACACCTCGGCGACGTCGATCCTGTCCACAGTGGACAATGCGGACACGTCGGCCGGGCGGGTGAGCACCATCCTGGCGTTGAAGGAACAGCTCGACGGCGGTGCCGGCCGCTACGGCGTCGCGGGCAACGCCCAGGCGCCCGCACCCGGCGTCACCGCACCGGCCGGCAACTGAGCACTCTGCCGCGGCTCGTCGTGAGTGGTAAGGCGGGTTAGAACCCTCCTTACCACTCACGAGGGCCTTACCGCAGGGGTGGGTCGAGGGGGAAGCAGGACACCCGCACCGGCCAGGTGTCGCCGCCGGCCGGCAACGGCATCCGCTCGAGCGCCGCGGCCGCGTCGGTGTCATGGGCCTCTTCGGCCGCCGCGTGGAAGATGTCCGCCGCGATCGACTGGTCGAACACGCCGATCTGCTGGTGCGGCCAGGCCGCGGCCCCCTGCAGGGCGCCCGGGATCAGCTGGTCGACCACCTTCCGCAGGGTCACGCCGTTCGCCGCCCGGTACTTCCAGACGTCGACCCCCAGGTTCTTCCCGACCTCGGCCAGCCGGCCCCACGCCGTCAGGTTGAAGTTGACGTAGTGCCACGACATCGTCCGCGACAGCTCCAGGGGCTGGCTGCCGTCCGCGGCGAACTGGACTCCGAATCGCTTCCGCTCGGCGTCGAGCACGATCTTGCGGGCCGCGTCGCGGTGCCCCAGGTACGCCGAGATCGTCGCGTTCTGCATGTCGAGGAACGTGCCGTGGTTGTTGGTGGCGGCCAGTTCCAGCTTGGCCTGCGGGCTGGTCTGCATCCAGTTCAGGTACTGCGTCAGCCACGCCTTGATCCCCGCGCGGTCCTTCCCGGTCCAGCCCGGCGCGCCGCCGTCGAGCAGCGCGAACGCGTCCATCAGCTGGCTGAACGACTGCGTCGAGTCGATGATCCCGGTGCCGCTGACCGTGTCCTTGCACGGGATGATCTGGCTGTAGGTCATGTTCGGGTTCATCTTGGTGGCCGGGTCGAGGAACCACGTCCGGATGTCCAGTGCCGCGCGCTTCGCGTACTTCGCGTCGCCGGTGTAGTACCAGGCCAGCGAGAGGTAGTACATCGCGTCCCACGCCCACATCCGGTAGGTGTGGTCGGTGATCGCGTCGGCTTCCGGGTTGCGCTGGCCGTCCTTGCTGACGTACGGGCAGCCCTGCGGGTTCTCCGGCGTTTTCGGCTGGCTCGCCCACCAGTAGGGCGCCTGGCTCGTGTAGTCGTGCTTGTCGCCGCTCGGGGGCGCGGACGGCTTGTCCATGACCGACCACGGCCCGTCGGTGAGCGCGGTGTCCGCCTTGGCCAGCACGGCCTTCAGCGCGTCCCGCTGTGCCTTGGTCGCGTGGCCGCCGCGGATCGCCTGCTTGATGTTCGCGAGCTTGGCGCCGTCGGTGACGATCGTGTGGGGTGGGGACGCAGCCACCGCTGTTCCGCTCACCGGGACCAGCAGCATGCTCGCCGAAACCGCCAAGGCGCCGAGAACTCTTCGCACGTGGACCGCCTTCCGGGGACGTCGAATCCCCACGTCGTCACCGGGCGGCGGTACGGCTGCAGGGATTCTGACGTTCCCGGAAGGCAGGTGTCAATCGGGCCAGGTGCGCCGCTTGTCCAGCGGCCGCGCGTACGAACCCGCGCGGCTCGTCCGCAACCCCAGCGCCACCAGGGATTCCGCGAGGCGGACCGCGGCGGCGACGCCGTCGATGACGGGGATGTCCAGCATCGTCGCGATCTTCCGGTCCAGCCCGGTCATCCCGGCGCACCCGAGCACCAGCACCTCCGCTCCGGCGTCCCGCGCGCGGCGGCCGGCGGTGAGCAACGCCGATTCCGTCCGGCGTTCGTCGGTCAGCTCCAGCACGCCGAGCCCGGCGCCGGTGACCGTGACGCAGTTCTGCGCGACTCCGGCGGCGTGCAGGCTGTCCTCGATCAGCCCGCACGTCCGGTCCAAAGTGGTCACCACGCCGTAGCGGCGGCCGAGCAGGCAGGCCAGGTGCGCGGCGGCCTCGGTGATGTCGACGACCGGGACGTCCAGCAGCTCGCGCGCGCCCTCGCGGCCGTGGGGGCCCCGCCCGCCCCGCCCCCCGCGGGCGCCGGGGGCCGCGCTCCGGGCCCACGGCATCGTGGTGCTGACCCCGACGGTCACCGGGATCTCC